>NZ_RZSC01000628.1:0-3440 GCF_003998155.1 Mesorhizobium sp. M1E.F.Ca.ET.063.01.1.1 | reverse complement strand
ACCTTCTTCTTGACATTCGGGTTGACCTCCTTGGCGCCGGCGAAGAAGGCGTTGACCAGCCGGTTCACTTCCGGAATGCCCATCGCCGCGACAGCGCCGACCGTGCCCGACTTCGACATCTTGCCGGCGATCATGCCGGACAGATAGGCCGGCTCATGGATCCAGTTGTCGAAGACGCCGAAATTGGGTTCGGCCGGACCGGCGCCGGAGCCGAACAGCCAGGCGGTCTTCGGGAACTGCTTGGCGGTCTTTCGCGATTCGCGCTCGGCGGCGAAGGCATCGCCCAGCACCAGTTGGTAGCCGCCCTGCGCATATTCGCGCATCACACGGCTGAAGTCGGCGGTCTGCACCTTTTCCGACCATTTGTATTCGATGCCCAGCTCCTTCTGGGCCTTCTGCAGGGCGACATGGATCTGGTTGTCCCACGGCTCCTCGATCGGCGTGGCGAAGATCGCCGCCACCTTCAGCTTCTTGTCCTTGGCGAAAGCCATACCGGGCAGCGCGGCCGCCGCGAGACCGAGCGCGCCGAGTTCCAGCACGTTGCGCCGCGACAGGCCGGCGCGTTGCGATTTGCTATGATCGTTTTCCATTGAAGTGCCCCTCTGTTCGACAGCCGTGTCGAGCCGGCCGTTCAAAAAATGTCAGACGCCAAGACTATGGAACGCCGCCTGAGTTTTGTCCACATGGTCAAATTTGGCCGTCGATCGTTGTGTGTAAGCCGAGAAGATCGGCGGGACAGCACCCCCCTCTGGCCTGCCGGCCATCTCCCCCGCAAGGGGGGAGATCAGCAGTCATGACGGCCTTCGCCAATCTCGGGCTTCGCAAGAGCAGCGAGGCGCCAGAACTGCCAATCTCCCCCCTTTGCGGGGGAGATGTCCGGCAGGACAGAGGGGGGTGCGAAGGAACTCCGGCGCTTGTTCCGGATGGCTGTACTATCCCTCCCAGCGCCCCGTCTCCGCAAACCTTCTCAGCAGCGGCGCCGGCTCGAAGATCAGCCGCCCTGTCCTTGCGTGCCAATACTCCAGCCGCTCGACGATCTTGCCGGCCCCTTCGAGCCCGGCCCAGAACATCGGCCCGCCCTTGCCGACCGGAAAGCCGTAACCATTGGCCCAGACGACATCGATATCTGACGCCCGCGCAGTGATCCCCTCCTCGAGGATCTTCGCGCCCTCGTTGACCAGTGGATAGAGCGTGCGCTCGATGATCTCCTCCGCGTCGATCGCGCGCGGCGCGATACCCAGTTCCGCCACCTTGGCGCGGATCAGCGCCTCGACGTCCGGGTCCGCAACCGGCTCCCGCGAGCCGCCGTCATAGCGGTACCAGCCGCGCCCGGTCTTCTGGCCGAAGCGGCCCTGCTCGCACAGCGTATCGGCAATGACCGCCGTCTGGCCGCGCGCCTTGCGGTTGCGCCAGCCGATATCAAGGCCGGCGAGATCGCCCATCTGGAACGGCCCCATCGGCCAGCCGAAATCGGTGAACGCCTTGTCGACCTGACTTGGCGTCGCGCCTTCGAGCAATAGCGCTTCGTTCTCTGCACCTCGCGCGGACAGCATACGGTTGCCGACGAAGCCGTGGCAAACGCCGACGACGACCGCCACCTTGCCGACGCGCCGCGCCAGATCGGTGACCGTCGCCAGCGCATCCGGCGCGGTTTTCTCGGCCCGCACGATCTCAAGCAGCTTCATGACATTGGCCCGCGAGAAGAAATGCATGCCGAGCACGTCCTGCGGCCGCGAGGTCGAGGCGGCGATTGCGTTGACGTCGAGATAGGAGGTGTTGGTGGCGAGGATGGCGCCGGGCCCGGCGACTGCGTCGAGCCGGCCGAACACCTCCCTCTTCACCGCCATGTCCTCGAACACGGCCTCGATGATCAGGTCGCAATCGGCAAGGTCGGCATAGTCGGTGCTGCCCTTGAACAGGCCGAGACGCTGCTGTTTCGCCTCCTCCGTCAGCGAGCCACGGCTGACCGAGACGGCATAGTTCTTGTCGATCGTCGTCAGCCCACGTTGCAGCGCTTCCTCGCTCGTCTCCAGCAAGGTCACCGGGAAACCGCCATTGACGAAGGCCATGGCGATGCCACCGCCCATCGTGCCGGCGCCGATGATGCCGACGCGGGCAATATTGCGTCGCTGCAGATCCTTGCCCGGCACCTTCGCGGCCTCGCGCTCGGCGAAGAACAGATGCCGCTGCGCCCGCGACTGGTCGCCGGAAACGAGTTGCAGGAAGAGCTGGCGCTCGGCAGCCAGAGCTTCGTCGAAAGGCAAGGTGATCGCGTTGCGCACGGCCTCGGTGCAGGCAAGCGGCGCCTCGAGCCCGCGCGCTTTCTTGGCGAGTTCAGCCGCCCGGGCGTCGAAAGCGGCAAGATCGGCTTCAGCCAGACGGTCGTTGCGGTCTCGGACAGCGATGAACGCTCCGCCTCGGTCAGCCATTTCGCTAGCGAAACGAATTGCTTCTGCCAACAGATCGCCATCAAACACCGCGTCGACAAGACCCGCCGCCTTGGCTTCACCGGCCGAAATCGGCGTGCCCGAAACGATCATGCCGAGCGCTTTCGCGGCACCCACCAGGCGCGGCAGGCGCACCGTGCCGCCGCCGCCCGGCAGCAGGCCGAGCTTCACTTCCGGCAGGCCGAGCTTTGCGCCTTGATCGGCAATGCGGAAATGGCAGCCGAGCGCCAGTTCCAGCCCGCCTCCCAGCGCCGTGCCGTGGATGGCGGCGACGGTCGGCTTGGCGATGGTTTCCAGCAAGGCGATGATGGCGCGCAGCTCCGGCTGCTCGACCGGCTTGCCGAATTCGGTGATGTCGGCGCCGGCGACAAAGGTGCGCCCGGCGCAGGCGATGACGATGGCCCTGGCGGCAGGATCGTCACGCAGCGCGGCGAGCGCCGCATGGAGCGGCTTGCGGACATGAAACCTCAGCGCATTGACCGGTGGATTGTCGATTATGACCACCGCCACGCCGTTCTCGTTCGCGACGTCGACGAAATTGGACAAGCGGAACCTCCCGAGACCCGGCTGCGACCAGGACGGGTTTATTACGCCGCGTCGCGAATTGAAACCGGATGCCGTGCTGGCACAATGCTTGTCGGAAAGCTTAGCCGGAAGCGTTGCGTTCCTTCACACCCCCCTCTGCCCTGCCGGGCATCTCCCCCGCAAGGCCCGCAAGGGGGGAGATCGGAAGCTTGAGCGCTCCGCTCATTCCTGCGATGTTTGAGATTGGCGAAAGCCAAAGCGACGTCCAATCCCCCCTCTTGCGGCGGTTGAGGAGCGGTCCGCGCAGCGGACGGAAAGCCAATTGCTTGGCTTTCCGAGCGACGAAAGCCGGCAGGCCAGAGGGCTGTCCCGCCAACCTCTCGCAGCCCTGCGCCAACGCGACTATCGCACGGCCTTCTCCCCACCCGCTGCCGTGATCACCCCGACGATGATCAGCCCGGTCAGCAC
>NZ_RZSC01000627.1:0-3461 GCF_003998155.1 Mesorhizobium sp. M1E.F.Ca.ET.063.01.1.1 | reverse complement strand
TTTCAGGACAAGGTGTTCAGGACGGTCCATGGCGCGGCTTTACGCCCGAGCGATTGGACCCGCAAGCGGGACCCTATCATCCGCCGATCGGAAGCCTATTGCGGCTTGCCCTTTGTCCACGCGACGTTCTGGCCGTAGAGCGGCACGGTGGTGACCGACATCTTCGCCGAGCCGTTCTGCACCTGGCGCGAATGCGACAGATAGATCAGCGTCTCGTTCTTCTTGTCGTAGATGCGGTTCACCACCTGCTTCTTCCAAATCAGGCTGAGGCCCTGCTTGAACACCTCCTCACCGCTCTCGCTCATGTCGATGTCGCCGATGGTGATCGGCCCGGTCTGGCGGCAGGAGATCGAGGAATCGGAGGGATCCTCGAACCAATTGCCCTTGTGCAACCGATCGATGATGCTGCGATCGAAATAGGCGACGTGGCAGGTGACGCCGTCGACTTTCGGATCCTTGATCGCGTCGATCATGATGTCGTTGCCGACCCAGTCGACGCCGACCTTGCCGACCTCGTCGGCAGCCGCTGCGCCGGCGCTCAGGGCAAGACATGCGGCAATCAAGCCGATCAGTTTTCGCAAGGAAGCCTCCTCGGGTTTGCGGTTCAGCCGATGTCAGGTGGGATAAGACCATGGCATTTGCAAGCCGTTCGACGGCTGGACGCGATGTCGGGCCGAGAGCGCCCGTTAACCGTGACGGTTGCGGCAACGCGACATCTTTGCGCCCATCGCGCCGAACCGTTAGAACTGTTTGTCAAAACAGGCCCGCGCCCAGTCCGGCGCGCCGCGACGATCACGACGGATAGTTTTCTGATGATGCGCTCAATTCTGGTCGGCATTCTTGTCCTGATGGCGGCGGGCATAGGCTGGCTCACTTTCGACTGGTACCGCGGCCATTATGGCGGCGAACCCTTCGGCGCGGCCTTCGCGCTGACCGACCAGAAAGGCGCGCCGATCACCGAGGCCGCGTTCAGGGGGCATCCAAGCGTCGTCTTCTTCGGCTTCACCCATTGCCCGGAAGTCTGCCCGACGACGCTCTTCGAACTGGCCGGCTGGCTGAAGACGATGGGCGACAGCGGCAAGAACCTGAACGCCTATTTCGTCACCGTGGACCCGGAGCGCGACACGCCGGAGATCATCAATTCCTATGTCAGCAACTTCTCCGATCGCATCACCGGCATCACCGGCGATCCGGACAAGGTGCATGCCATGGCCAAGTCCTTCGGCATCTACTGGAAGAAGGTCGACACCGGTGACGGCGATTACACGATGGACCACACGGCCTCCGTGCTGCTCCTCAACGCCAAGGGCGAGTTCGCCGGCACGATCGCCTATGGCGAAAACGCCGACACGGCTATCGCCAAGCTGAAACGCCTGGCGGCGGAAGGCTGACGCATCCGATGGCGCAGACCAGGCTTCATTTCATCGCCAACAAGATCGAGGCCGACCGCATCTTCGCTGCGCTCGACGCCGCCTTCGAGGATGACGGCCTGCCGCTTGCCGTGCTGGAAGTCGACGAGGCCGCCGACATCCACGAAGTGTCGCTCTACGCCGATGGCGATGTCGATGCCGTCGAAGCGCGGATCAACGATATTCTCGTGAGCCTCGCTTTGCCGAAGCCGGTCGAACGCGAGGCGTTGCCCGACGTCGACTGGGTGGCGCGCTCACTGGAAGGGCTGAAGCCGGTCCGCGCCGGGCGTTTCTTCGTCCATGGCGCTCACGACCGCGGCAAGCGCCACAGCAGCGATCTCGCCATCGAGATCGAGGCGGGTCTTGCCTTCGGCACTGGCCATCACGGCACCACGGCCGGCTGCCTCGAAATGCTGGACCAGGTCGTGCGGCGCGAACATCCCCGCAACGCGCTCGATCTCGGCACCGGCAGTGCCGTGCTGGCGATAGCGCTGGCGAAGCTTGCGCATATCCCCGTGCTGGCAACCGACATCGATCCGGTCGCCGTTCGCGTCGCTGCCGCCAATGCGCGCCTCAATCATGTCAAGGCACTGGTCGAGACGGTGACGGCGCCCGGCTTCCATCATCCGATCTTCGCCAGGCGCGCGCCCTTCGACCTGATCGTCGCCAACATCCTGGCGCGGCCGCTGATGCGGCTGGCGCCGGAGATGGCCAAGCACGTCAGGCTGGGCGGCTCGCTGGTGCTCTCCGGCATCCTCGACCGCCAGCGCGATGCGGTGATCTCGGCCTATGTCGGCCAAAGCTTCCGCCACGTCCGCACCTTGCATCGCGAGGGCTGGGTGACGATCCACCTCAAGCGCTGAGGCGTTTACTCATACATAGAGCGAGTTTGCCGCCTTCTTCAGCTCTTCGCGATTGTAGCCATTAGCGTTCAGCGTTTCATCATCGAGACAAAGCAGCGCGCCATTGACGTAACGGCTTGCTTCGCGCTGGCGGGCTTCGACCAGCGCGTTCATGGCGTTTCTGAAAAATCCGCGTCTGGCTGGAAGCGTGGACATGACAGTCTCCTTTGCAGGACAACAGGATTCATTCCTCCACGCCCGAGAAATTAGGCTCTACCGACCTGTTTGGAAATCACCGATTCTGCATGGCGTCCATGCGTAAAGACACAGCGCACTTGGCTTGCATATCATCCCTTGTGCGTATCTGGATCAAATGGCGTCCGGTGACAGATCCGTTTCAATCGGTGCATGAAATGCACTAGGGTCGCGACAAGCATCCGAGGAGATCCCACAAATGTTCCAGACCTTTGATTCCGCTGGCGATCCGACCGTAGGCAAGCCGCGCGTGGCGATGCTGCGTCAATGGCTGGTGGAGAACGGCCTGGACGGCTTCATGGTGCCCCGCGCCGACGAGCATCAGGGTGAGTATGTCGCCGACCGTTCGGCGCGGCTGAAATGGCTGACCGGTTTTTCCGGCTCGGCCGGCGTCGCCATCATCCTGCGCGACCGCGCCTTCATCTTCGTCGACGGCCGCTACACGCTGCAGGTGCGGGGCGAGGTCGACCTTTCGATCTTCACCGTCGAGAGCCTGATCGACAATCCGCCGGCGAGCTGGATCAAGGACAGTCTCGGCAAGGGCGCCAGGCTCGGCTTCGACCCCTGGCTGCACACGATCGGCGAGGTCAAGGCGCTGAGGGCCTCGGCCGAGCAGTCCGGCGCGACGCTGGTGCCGCTCGACAAGAATCCCATAGACATCATCTGGAAGGATCAGCCCCAGCCGCCGGCAGCGCCGGTCGAGCTCCACCCGATCGCCTTTGCCGGCGAGCTCGCCAAGGACAAGCTGGCGCGGCTGGCGGGCGCGATCCAGAAGGACGGCGCGACCCATGCCGTGCTGACCGACCCCTCTTCCATCGCCTGGGCGTTCAACATCCGTGGCGGCGATGTCGCGCACACGCCGCTGGCGCTGGGCTTCGCCATCCTTGCCGCCGACGGCAAGCACCAGCTCTTCATGGACCCGCACAAATTTTCGCGCCAGGTCGCGGCCTATCTC
>NZ_RZSC01000626.1:0-3464 GCF_003998155.1 Mesorhizobium sp. M1E.F.Ca.ET.063.01.1.1 | reverse complement strand
GCGCAGGAATATGGCGGGCTGATCAAGCATGGCGCCAAGCTGCTCTTCGCCTATGCGGAGGCGACCGTGCCGAAGATCACGGTGATCACCCGCAAGGCCTATGGCGGCGCCTATGACGTCATGGCGTCGAAGCACCTGCGCGGCGACATGAACTATGCCTGGCCGACGGCGCAGATCGCGGTGATGGGGGCGAGAGGCGCGGTCGAGATCATCTACCGCAAGGACATCGGCAACGCGGAAAAGATCGCCGCCCACACAAAGACCTACGAGGATCGCTTCCTGTCGCCCTTCGTCGCGGCCGAGCGCGGCTATGTCGACGAGGTGATCATGCCGCACTCGACCCGCCGCCGTATCGCGCGAGCGCTGCGCATGCTGCGCAACAAGGACATGCAGAACCCCTGGAAGAAGCACGACAACATCCCGCTGTGAGGGATGGTCCTATTCGTAGTTTTCGTAGGATTTTTCCTCGATGATCGCGGAACTCAGCAGCAGGTTTATCTCCCGCTTCAGCGCGGCGCGACGATCGTTCGTCCGATAGACGCCGCGGGCGAGTTCAATGAAACGGTCGCCGAAACGCTTGTTGAGTTCCTCCACGCGGATATCGTCCTCGATAACCCAGAGCGCCTGATTGACGGCCTTCAGGTCCGCGTAAAGACCCGCCAACGCCTCCGATGCCGGAATGTGCTCGTCGCGAACATGGGACAATTGCTCCAGTTCGTGCAGGACGTTGGCGCGCTTGGCCGCGTCGGCAATGCTTGCCGCCTTGATCTCGAGGATCGATATCTTGTCCAGCAATTCGCCGGGGGCGATCTCGACGAGTATGGGGCGGACCATGCAAATTGTCCTTTTCCGGAGAGCCTTGTCAAACATTAGCGGCGGGGAATATGGACCTCGCCGGATAGAGTAGCGGCAATAGGCAGCCGAAACGAGCGAAGTCAATCTGCCGGACAGCGGCGGCGCCTCGGCTCGATAGAATTGAAAGGTATATCTGTTGGATCCAATTCTCCTGGTCGGCTTTCCGGCGGTCGGCGATTTCGTCCGCTGTCATTCGGCCATCCGCATCCTCGCGAAGCGGTTCCCCGACTGTCCGATCGATGTTGTGACATCGCCCGGCAACGTAGCTTTCGCCCGATTCATGCCGCATGTCCGCAAAGCCTGGGCGCTCAATAGGCGGCCTATGCAGTTGGGCTTGGCGGCCCGCCGCAATCTCGCTGGCGAGCTCCGCAAAGAGAACTATGGCTCGGCCTATCTCATGACAAGCACGATCAAAGCAGCCTTGATACCGTTCATGGCCGGCATACCGGAGCGGATCGGCTACCCGCAGGAGCTGCAGTTCGGTTTGGTCAACCGCCTGCCGGCGGACTGGCTGCGCCATTTGTGGGCGTTCGGCCCGCGCAAGACACGCCTCTATGAAGAGGTGTGCTCCATCGTCACGCTGGGTGCGAAGCCGATGGCCAATGTCGATTGGCCGGCGCCGCAGTTGATCATTCCCGCCGCGGAACTGGATGACTGGCGCAGCCGTGCCGGTGTCGAAGCCGACAGGCCGGCTCTGGCGATTTTTACCGGCGATATGGAAAGCCCCCGATCGTGGCCGATGGAGCGCTTCATCTCGATCGCGAAAGACTATTCCAATCGGGGCTGGGCCGTGTGGATCGTCGGGGGCCCTCGCGAACGCGATGCCGCGAACCGGATTCGCGCCGAGGTGCCACATGCGGTCGATTTCACCACCACGCCGCTGATCGATGTGATGTATCAACTGGGCGCGTCAGCGCTGTTCCTTGGCGTCAACGGCGGCATGTCCCACGCCGCCGCAGCGTTGAACATTCCGTGTGTGCTCATTTTCGGCTCGAATCTCTCATACCTCCACGCGCCGGTGAATGAGCACGTTCGCCTTCTCGAGCCGCCCATTTCGACCCCCAGCTGGATCGAGGACACGTTGGGTGTGAGCGAAGAAAGAGTACGCGAGGCCCTGGCCGGCGCTCTTGAAGAGGCACGCCACCCGCAAAGCGCATGACGCCCCCCCATGCTTGGCGGCGCTAGGCGTGTCGGACGGGCGTGAAGCCGAAGCCCTCGGCATCGAGCGCGCGCAGATCGACAATGGTGACCGGACGATCGGCGGCACCGCCTTCGCAACGGACCCGGCCATGGCGAGGGCAGCCAAAAGGAAAACCAGCCGCTTCATCCGGTGGCGCTCTCCACCAGTTCGCGCAACACCGGCAGCATGGCCAGCGGCATGTCCTCGGCGATCAGCCCAGGACCGAACCGGCTGCCGGCTTCGGCATGTATCCAGACACCCGCGCAGGCCGCTTCGAAGGCCGGCATGCCCTGTGCCAAGAACCCCGCGACGATTCCCGCCAGCACATCGCCCGAGCCGGCGGTGGCAAGCCAAGGCGCTCCATTGCTGTTGATGACGGCGCGTCCATCTGGCGCGGCGATAACAGTGTCGGCGCCTTTGTAGACGATGACGGCATTGGCACGCGCCGCCGCCGCGCGCGCCTTGGCCAGTTTGGAGAGCGCCTTGTCGTTCGCGACGTCAGGGAACAGCCGGGCGAACTCACCCTCATGCGGCGTCATCACCAGCGCCGGCGCCGCGGACTTGCCGGCGGCCTGGAACAGCGTCTCGGGCTCGTCGCGGAACGAGGTGATGCCGTCTGCGTCGAGCACCAACCCTTCAATGGCTGTGTCCTGTCCCTGCCCTGCATCGAGCAGCGCGAGGACAAAATCGCGCGCTTTTTCGCCGACACCGAAACCCGGACCGAGCACGAAGGACGAGGGGCGGCGATCGGTGAGGAACGCGCCGAGATCGGCAACCGCATCGACCTTGCGCAGCATGATCGAGGTCAGATGCGCCGCGTTCACCTGCATGGCGTTGGCCGGCGACAGCACAGTCACCGCCCCTGCCCCGCTTCTCGCGGCGGCAAGTGCCGACAGCCGGGCAGCACCCGTCGCCGACGGTCCGCCGGAAAAAACGCTCGCGTGGCCTCGCCTGTATTTATGCGTATCGACAGCCGGGGCCGGAAAGCCTGCCAGCCAAAGCGCCGGTCCGTTCTCGAAGGTTCGAGGCGCGATTTGAGCGATGATCCCGTCACCGATGCCGATGTCGGCAAGCACGATCTCGCCGCACATCTCACGCCCCGGCAAAAGCAGATGCCCCGGCTTCTTTCGCGCGAAGGTCACGGTTATGGCTGCGCGAAATGCGCAGCCGAGAATGGCCCCGCTCTCGCCGGCAACGCCGGAAGGCAGATCTATGGCGACGACTGGCAAGCGGAGATCCGTCACGATCCGGACCGCCCTGGCGGCATCGCCCGACAGCGGCTTGGACAGCCCCGCCCCATAGAGTGCGACGACCACGAGCGAGCCGGGCTCGGCAGTGAAGGCAGACAGCGGCCGGCGCTCGAGCGGGCAGTCGGCCGCGGCGAGCGCGGCGTCACTGCCTGGCCGCGGCTCGCCCGACACCCACAACG
>NZ_RZSC01000625.1:0-3466 GCF_003998155.1 Mesorhizobium sp. M1E.F.Ca.ET.063.01.1.1 | reverse complement strand
GTCAGCGCCAGAAGCGGCGCGTCGAGCGGCAGGATCGGTCCGTGCGCCGACAGGTTGTAGGCGGTGGAGCCTGCCGGCGTGGCAATCATCACGCCGTCGCAGTTCAACTCCTCCAGCCGCACCTGCTCGTCCACGGTGATGCGGATCTTTGCCGTCTGATAGGACTGGCGCCAAAGCGCCACTTCGTTGATCGCCAAAGCCGAAACGGGTTCTCCGTCACGCGTGACCGCAACCATTTCCAGCGGGCGGATCGTTTCGGGCACCGCGCGCGAAATGCGCTCCTCGAGGCCGCCGGCGCGATATTCGTTCATCAGGAAGCCGATGGTGCCACGGTTCATGCCGTAGACCTTCTTGCCGCTGCTCATCGTGTCGCGCAGCGTCTGCAGCAGGAAGCCATCGCCGCCGAGCGCGACAATGATATCGGCCTCGGCGACGGGTATCTGCCCATAGCGCGCAGACAGGCTCTGCAGCGCCGCGCGGGCGTCACCAGTGTCCGAAGAGACGAAGGCGAAACGGCTGGTTTCTTTGCTCATGGATCCCGAACGGCGACCGCGACCGCCTGCTGGCCGCGGGCGACGGCGTAGCATGCGCCGCCCTCATCTGCAAAGGGCGGCATGCCATGCCGTGCGAACGGAAGGACGGCCCTCGCGCTTCGTGACAGGCGTGCAATGAATGTGATGGCTGAGATGGTTAAGACCGAGCTTAAACACTCGTAAAGCCGGATCAGCCATGTTAGCCGGCAGTGGATGGGTTGGCGGGGGCTGGCCAGTCGAGAGACCTGTCTATTGCCGGTAACGCGCCTGATCATAGTCTTCCTGATGATGGGAAGTTTCGCGCTGATGTTCGCCGAACTGGTGCGCCAATCGGAAGAGATGAGCCTGCGGCCGCAGCCTGCGGCCTCCCGCTGCGGCGATGCCGCCGGGACGCCCTGCCCGCAAAGGGCGCTTTAACCCAGCATCACAAAATCGGGTCTGATCGTTCACCTGCTCTGCTTCAGGTGGCAGCCGGCCTTGCGCTTGTGCGCCAGATACTCATCGATAAGTTGCCGATAGCGCACCTTGCCGAAGCTCGGAAAATGGCCGCCATGGACGACCGAGACATCGAGGTCGCGCATGGCGAGCAGCGTCTCGACATAGTCCTCGATATCGGAGTGATAGACGTCGTCGATCAGCGGCCCCTCATAGACGATGTCGCCGGACAAGAGGATGCCGGTCTTCTTCTCGTTGAGCGCGATACCGCCGGGCGAATGTCCAGGCGTGTGGATGACCTCGAAGGCGCGGTCGCCGAGATCGACGACATCGCCATGCTCAAGCAGCCGGCCGGCTGGGGCGGGCAGGATATGGTAGCGCGCCGTGTCCCAGCCTTCCGGCGCACCATCGAACATCTCTTCGTTGGCGTAGCGGTCGGCGACGGTCGATTCGTTGCGCGGGTCGGCGAGGATTGCCGCTTCGGCGGAATGCACGCAGCGATCCGGAAATTCGTGATGGCAGCCGATGTGGTCGAAATGCGTGTGACTGGCGACGCAGACGAGCTTGCGCTCGCTCACCAGCGGCACATGCCGTCTCAGACTGAAATGGCCGAGGCCTGTATCGAACAGCAGATCGCGGTCTCGCCCGCGCACATGCCACATGTTGCAGCGAAAGAATGGTTTTATCCATGGCTCGTGGATGAGCGTGACGCCGTCGCCCATGCGGATGGTCTCGTACCAGTCCGGAGCCTCGATGACCGGAAGCATGCTCATTCTTCAGTCCGCCAGCAGGATGATGTCTTGAGCGTTGCACGAAACCGCGATCGTGTCGCCTGCCCGGACGGTGGCCGATGCCGGAGCCTTGGCGATGAATTGCAATGCAGGATCCCGCGTCGAGGCGGCCAGCACGCGCTTGAAGCTGCCCTGGAAGACGACGTCGCTGACCTTGGCTGTGCCCAGCGCGACATCGGCTTTCGTCTCGCCGAGGACGAGGTGCTCGGGCCGGATGGCTAGAGCAACGCCGGCGCCGGCAGGTGAGGCGCCGGGCAGCGAGATCGGCCCAGCCGAGGTCGAGGCCGTGACGATCCCGTTCTTCGCCTCGGTCACGGTTCCTGCAAGGATGGTGCTCTCGCCCATAAAGGTGGCCGAGAAGCGCGTCTTCGGCCGCGCATAGACCCGCTCCGGCGCGCCTTCGTCCTCAATGCGGCCGTCATTCATCACCACGCAATGGTCGGCGAGCGCCATCGCTTCCTCCTGGTCGTGGGTGACATGGACGAAGGCGGTGCCGACGCGCTTCTGGATGGCCTTCAGCTCGTCCTGCATCTGCCGGCGCAGTTTGAGATCCAGCGCGCCGAGCGGCTCGTCGAGCAGAAGCACGGCCGGTTCGATGACCAGCGCGCGGGCCAGCGCCACGCGCTGCCGCTGGCCGCCGGACAATTGATGCGGCTTCTTGTCGAAGGCGGCCGCCAGCCCGACGAGAGCCAGCGCTTCGCGCGCCTTGGCCGCCCGCGTCGCGCCGTCGACGCCCTGCATGCGCAGCCCGAAGCCGACATTGCCGCCGACGCTCATATGCGGAAACAGCGCATAGTCCTGGAACACCGTCGTCGTCGGGCGCTTGGCGGGCGGCACGGACGTGCAGTCCTC
Source organism: Mesorhizobium sp. M1E.F.Ca.ET.063.01.1.1 (assembly GCF_003998155.1). Lineage (NCBI taxonomy): Bacteria > Pseudomonadati > Pseudomonadota > Alphaproteobacteria > Hyphomicrobiales > Phyllobacteriaceae > Mesorhizobium > Mesorhizobium sp. M1E.F.Ca.ET.063.01.1.1. Next base: position 855 of record NZ_RZSC01000625.1, on the reverse strand, counting down.
GCCGCGGATGAACACCTTGCCCTCGCTGGGTGTCACGAAGCCGCCGAGGATGGAAAGCAGCGTCGTCTTGCCGGAGCCGGACGGCCCGAGCAGGATGGTGTAGCTGCCGGGCTCGATGGCAAGAGAGACGTTCTTCAGCACCGGAAGCTGGCCGAAGCGATGCGAGACGTTGCGGATGTCGACGAGGGGCGCGCTCATGCCGGCTTTCTTCGCAGCAGGGTCAATTCGAAAAACACCACCAGGACGATGGAGACGGCAAAGACCAGCGAGCCGACGGCATTGGTCTTGGGATTGAGGCCGGAGCGCAAGAGGTTCCAGATCTCGACGGGGAGCGTCGTCTCGAAACGGGTGAGCAGGAAGGAGATGACGAACTCGTCCCAGGAGAAGGTCATCGACAGGAAGAAGCCGGCGAAGATCGCCGGCGCCATCACGGGCACCGTGATCATGAGCAGCACCTTCCATTCGGCCGCACCCAGGTCGCGTGCGGCGCGCTCGATGTTGATCTGATGATCGCCCATCTGGCTGTAGATGATGGCAAAGCAAAGCGGCAGGTTGATCACCACATGGCCGATGCCGGCGGCTAAAAGCGATTTCGGCACGCCGGCCCAGTTGAACAGCACCAGCAGCCCCATGCCGATGATGAGATAGCTGACGGTGAGCGGCAACGTGATCAGCCCGCGTAAGATGGCCGAGCCCGGCAGCACGAAGCGCGCGAACCCCCAGGCGGAGAGGAAGCCGAGCGTGACGGAGGTGAGCGAGGACAGCACCGCCACCAGCAGCGAATTGACCAGCGCCGAGGTGAGCCGCGTATCGGACAGCACCGCTTGGTACCAGCGCAGCGACGGGCCGGTGAAG
>NZ_RZSC01000624.1:0-3471 GCF_003998155.1 Mesorhizobium sp. M1E.F.Ca.ET.063.01.1.1 | reverse complement strand
ACAGCATGGCGCGCCGGCTTTCCAGCTCGTCCTGCTCGATCAGCATTTCTTCCTGGCTTTCGTGGTCGTCGACCAGCCAGTCCTGCCATTCGCCGGACTCACCCTCGCTCGCCCTGATCGGGGCGTTGAGCGAAGCGTCGCCCGACAGGCGGCGGTTCATCGACACCACTTCGGCCTCGGACACGTTGAGGCGCGTGGCGATCTCAGCGATCTGGTCGGGCTTGAGGTCGCCGTCGTCGAGCGCCTGGATTCTGCCCTTCACCTTGCGCAGGTTGAAGAACAGGCGCTTCTGGTTGGCGGTGGTGCCCATTTTGACCAGGCTCCACGAGCGCAGGATGTATTCCTGGATCGAGGCCTTGATCCACCACATGGCATAGGTAGCGAGCCGGAAGCCGCGCTCCGGTTCGAATTTCTTCACAGCCTGCATGAGGCCGACATTGCCTTCCGAGATCACTTCGCCGATCGGCAGGCCGTAGCCGCGATAGCCCATGGCAATCTTGGCGACGAGCCTCAGATGGCTGGTGACGAGCTTGTGCGCAGCCGAAGTGTCCTCATGCTCGGCATAACGCTTGGCGAGCATGTACTCTTCCTGCGGCTGCAGCATCGGAAAGCGGCGGATTTCTTCCAGATAACGGGCGAGACCGCCTTCACCGGAAACGATACTGGGTAATGACTGGGCCATGATAGCGCCCCCTCTCTATTAGAGTGGTGCCCCCTTAACGCGGCGGGCATGTGACGCGAATGCCTAAGGCTCATTCGCGGCAAGCGGTATATATAGGAACAAAACTAGAAAGGACAGCTTTTGTTCAACACGAAACAGTGTGTCACGTTGAAGTGAACAACGCCAGTCAGGTTTTTTGATGGCTGGTTTGAAGCGTCTTGATGACCGGTTCAGAGCTTGCGGAAACCGCAGACGAGTTCCTCCATATCCCTCGGCATCGGCGCCTCGAACCTCATCGTTACATGGGTGGTCGGATGCCGAAATTCAAGGAGCCAGGCGTGGAGCGCCTGCCTGGAAAATGCATTGACCTCTCTTTTCAGCGGTTCCGGCAGCCGGTTGGCCTTGGTCCGGAAGGCCTGGCCGTAGTCCGGATCGCCGATCACGGGATGGCCGATATGCGCCATGTGGACCCTGATCTGGTGGGTGCGGCCGGTCTCCAGCCGGCATTCGACCAGGCTGGCGGTGGTGAAGGCCTTCTGGCCCTCGCCGAAGCGCTCGACCACGGTGAAATGGGTGACGGCGTGGCGGGCGTCGTCGCGGCCTTCGGGAACCACGGCGCGGCGGACCCGGTCAGCGGCGCGGCCGAGCGGGGCGTCGACGGTGCCGGCCGGCCGCTGCGGAATGCCCCAGACCAGCGCCAGATAGGCGCGTTGGAGGTCACCGGTCAGGCCATGGTCGGCGAAGGCCTCCGACAGCGCCTTGTGGGCGCGGTCGGTCTTGGCCGCGACCATGACGCCGCTGGTTTCCTTGTCCAGCCGGTGCACGATGCCCGGCCGCTTGACGCCGCCGATGCCGGAAAGGCTGTCGCCGCAATGATGGATCAACGCGTTGACCAGCGTGCCGGTCCAGTTGCCGGCGCCGGGGTGGACGACCAGCCCCGCCGGCTTGTTGATGACGATCAGCTCGTCGTCCTCGTAAAGGATGTCGAGCTGGATCGCCTCGCCCTGCGGCTCGGCCGGCTCCGGCTCCGGCATGACGACCGAGACACGCTCGGCGGCGGCCATCTTGCGTTTGGTCTCCTCGACCGGTCTGCCGGCGATCGAGACCGCGCCCTGTTTGATCAGCATCTGCACGCGGCTGCGTGAAATGTCGGGACCGAGCTTCGCGGCCAGCCACTGGTCGAGGCGCTGCCCTGCGGCTTCCGCGCCGGCTTCCAATTCCATGGCTTCGCCGCTCGCCAATTCATCCGGTATCAAAATCGAGGCCCTATCAAAATCGGGGTCTCTTCGTTATGAGCGCTCATCGAAACCCGTTGCGGATTGTTTAGCCATGGCCCGGCCCATCGCCGAAGAAGATGAGGAAAAGCCGCTCGATCCCGCGGCCGAGAAAGTGCGCAGGAAGCTCATCCGCTTCATGATCGTCAATCTCGGCCTTCTCTTCCTCGCCCTTATGGTGGTGATCGGGGCGCTTGTCTACAAAGCCCGCAATGCGCCTGGCGCGGGTTCGGCGCCTGCCGGCGACGTCCAGGCTCCGGCCGGGGCGCCGCTCGGCGGCGATATCGTGCTGCCGGTCGGCGCCAAGGTGGTCAGCCAGTCGCTCTCCGGCAACCGACTGTCGATCGATGCCGAGCTCGCCGACGGCAGCCGCGCCATCTTCGTCTACGACATCGCCGAGCGCCGCATGATCGGCCAGTTCGCGATCCGCAACAAATGAGCCCGCAACAAATGAGCGGCTTTGCCGATAACCGCCGCATTGCGACCGTGGCGCTCGTCGTCGGGAACTATGACGAGGCGATCGCCTGGTATGTCGAGCGGCTCGGCTTTGCGCTGACCGACGATGTCGACCTCGGCGGCGGCAAGCGCTGGGTGACGGTCACGCCGGCAGACGGGCAGGGCGCGCGGCTGCTCTTGGCGGAAGCGTCAGACGAAATGCAGGCGAGCCGCATCGGCGACCAGACCGGCGGCCGGGTGTTTCTCTTCCTCGAAACGGACGACTTCGCGCGCGACCACGAGGCGATGCTTGGCAGGGGTGTCGAGTTCCGCGAGGCGCCGCGCCATGAGGCCTATGGCACGGTGGCGGTGTTCGCCGACCTCTACGGCAATCTCTGGGACCTGATCGAGCCGAAACGGCGAGGTTGATTGGGCCATTCGGCATAGTCCGCGAACAAGCTGAAACCCCAGTTGCTTTTTCGCGGCCGTCATCCTATGTAGCCGGTTCTTGAGCGCGCCCATCGTCTAGCGGTCAGGACACCGCCCTCTCACGGCGGTAACAGGGGTTCGATTCCCCTTGGGCGTACCAAGTCTCCCCGTCACTCGGCCTTGCACTGCGTCGCGCATCTCTTCTGGCGTGGCGTTGCCGATTGAATTAGCATTGCGTGATTGTCCTTGGCCAAAGCACCAAGGGTTCCGGCTTCGAACTTGCCCAGCAAAAGAGGCAAGCGAGGCGGCGGGAGGAGCCAATGCAAAAACTGCAATCGCAATGCGTCCATCACATCACGCTGGTCGGCGCCGATCGTCAGACCTCGATCGATTTCTGGGAGGGCGTGCTCGGCATGCCCTTCATCTTCGAGCAACCCAATCTCGATAAGGCGAGCGAAAGCCATCTCTATTTCGATCCCGGCGACGGCCGGCTGATCACCGTCTTCACCGACGAGAGCCGAACGCCGGTCAAGCGGCGGACGCCGACCGATATCGGCTGCGTCCACCACATCGCGTTCTCGGTGTCGCGGGTGACGTTCCTGCAGGCCGTCGCCCGGCTCGACGAGCGCGGCATCAAGCACAGCGGCGTCAAGGACCGCGGCTTCATGGATT
>NZ_RZSC01000623.1:0-3477 GCF_003998155.1 Mesorhizobium sp. M1E.F.Ca.ET.063.01.1.1 | reverse complement strand
CCGCGTCTGGGCGGATCTCGGCAACGACTATCCCGACGGTATCTGCCTCGATGCCGAGGGCTGTGTCTGGTATGCCGACGTGCCGAACCGGCACTGCGTCAGGGTGCGCGAGGGCGGGGCGAAAATCGATAGGGTCGAGGTCGATCGGGGCTGCTTTGCCTGCATGCTGGGCGGTGCCGACGGCAGGACGCTGTTCATCGCCGCCGCCGAATGGCGCGGCTTCGAGAACATGGTCAGCGACGCCCGCACCGGCCAAGTGCTTGGCGTCGCCGTGTCTTCCCCCGGCGCGGGCTGGCCGTCCTACACCTCCGGTACGCGCTGATAGTTGGCTATGTCGGCCTTGACGCCGAGGCGGGCGATCGTTTCCTGCGGGCTGAAGGCGATGCGCTCATGCGCGGCCCTGACGATCGGCACCACCTTGTCGACCGCCGCCTGGCTTTCCCATTCGACCATGGTGACGATGTTGAATTCGCCCGGGCCGGAGAACTGCTCGAGCAGGAAATCCTGCACGAAGCCTTCCTGCTGGCGCAGCAGTTCGTGCGTCATGAGGACCTTGCTCAGGATTTCGTCGCGCGCTTCCGCCGGGACGACGAACTTGTCGACCCGGAAGACGCTGCCATTGCGTTGATTCTCATTGCTCATTTCGATCTGTCTCCGTTCTTGGAAGGCTTGCTTCGCAGGGGCTCGGAGACGGTTTGCAAGCTCAAGCTAAGTTGAGGTCAAGGGGAATTTTTTGCGCCTGTGATCTTCCCCCTCGAGGGGGAGATGGCCGCGAAGCGGTCAGAGGGGGTCGGTTCGACTGGGCTCGGCCTGCTGCTTCGGATGGAGGTTGGCGCTTCACGCGCGGCGACCCCCTCTGTCGCCTTCGGCGACATCTCCCCCTCAAGAGGGGAGATCGGCGCGGCGCTAGCTCACCTCCGACGTCCTCCGCCGCACGATCACACCCAGCTCGTCGCTCTCGCGGGCGATTCGCAGCCGCTCCTCGGCTTCGGTCGCTTCGCGCTGGCGGTCCCACATCGAGGCGTAGAGGCCGTGCTTGGCGAGCAGCGCGGCATGGGTGCCTCGCTCGGCGATCTGGCCGTCCTTGAGCACGATGATCTCGTCGGCCGAGATCACCGTCGACAGCCGGTGCGCGATGACGATGGTGGTGCGGCCCTTGCTGACGAGGTCGAGCGCCGCCTGGATCTCCTGCTCGGTCTGGGTGTCCAGGGCCGAGGTCGCCTCGTCGAGCATCAGGATCGGCGGCGCCTTGAGGATGGTGCGGGCGATCGCGACGCGCTGCTTCTCGCCGCCCGACAGCTTCAGCCCGCGCTCGCCGACCATCGAGCGGTAGCCCTCGGGCAGCTTGGCGATGAATGGGCCGATCTGGGCGAGCTCGGCCGCCTTGCGCACCTCCTCCTCGCCGGCGCCGACGCGGCCGTAGCGAATGTTGTAGGCGATGGTGTCGTTGAACAGCACCGTATCCTGCGGCACCATGCCGAGCACGGCGCGCAGGCTCTCCTGCGTCACGTCGCGGATGTCCTGGCCGTCGATCAGCACCTGGCCGCCCTGCACGTCGTAGAAGCGGAACAGCAGCCTGGAGATGGTCGACTTGCCGGCGCCGGAGGGGCCGACGATGGCGACGGTCTTGCCGGCCGGCACCTCGAAGGAGACGCCCTTCAGTATCTTGCGGTTGGGATCGTAGGAGAAATGAACGTCGCGGAACTCGACCTTGCCGGCGCCGACCTTCAGCGGCTTTGCATCCGGCTTGTCGACGATCTCCTGGGGCACGTCGAGCAGGTCGAACATGTGCTCGATATCGGTCAACCCCTGGCGGATTTCGCGATAAATGAAGCCGATGAAGTTGAGCGGCACCGATAGCTGCATCAGCATGGCGTTGATGAAGACGAAATCGCCGACCGACTGCGTCCCCGCCTGCACCTCAAGCGCCGACATGCACATGACGATGACGGTGCCGAGGCCGAAGATGAAGCCCTGGCCGAAATTCAGCCAACCGAGCGAGGTCCAGGTTTTCGTCGCGGCGATCTCGTAGCGGGCCATCGAGCGGTCGAAGCGCTCGGCCTCCATACGCTCGTTGGTGAAATATTTGACCGTCTCGAAATTCAGGAGCGAGTCGATCGCCTTGGTGTTGGCGTCGGTGTCGCTGTCGTTCATGTCGCGGCGGATCGAGATGCGCCAGTCGCTCGCCTTGACCGTGAACAAGACATAGATCCACACGGTCACCGCCACCACGCCCACGTATTTCCAGCCATAGGTGTAGGCGAAGATGCCGGCGGTCAGCGCGAATTCGAGGATGGTCGGCGCCGTGTTCAGCATGATGAAGCGCACGATCGTCTCGATACCCTTGGTGCCGCGTTCGATGATGCGCGACAGGCCGCCGGTGCGGCGCTCGAGATGGAAGCGCAACGAGAGCTGGTGCATGTGGACGAAGGTGCGGAAGGCAAGCTGGCGCACCGCATACTGGCCGACGCGGGCAAACAGCGCGTCGCGCAACTGGTTGAAGCCGAGTTGCACCAGCCTCAGCACGTTGTAGGCGACGACCAGCATCACCGGCGCGAGCATGAAGGCGGGCAGCGGCGGCGGCGTCTTCGAGCCGTGAGCCAGCGCATCGGTCGCCCATTTGAAGAAATAGGGGCCGGCGACCAGCGTCAGCTTGGCGACGACCAGCAGCAGCGTCGCCCAAGTGACGCGGGCCCTTAGGTCGGCGCGGTCGGCCGGCCACATATAGGGCCACAGGTTGCGCAAGGTCGTGAGAGTGCCGGCTTCGGCGGATACGGTCTTTTCGGCCACTTTTCTTTGCCTTTTGGGTGAGAGGGTCAGCGGCTGGGTGAGCAGGCGTTGACGAGTTCACGAAGCGAAGCGGAGACGCCGGCGAGCGCCGCATGATCGACCGCGTAGCGCGAGCGCTGACGGTCGGGCTCGAAGCGGACCAGCCCGGCCTCGACCAGGATTTTCAGATGTTGCGAAACCGTCGACTGGGCGAGATCGAGATGGTCGACCACCTCGCGGCACGAGCAGCAGCGGCTGGCCGAGAGATGCTTGAGAATTTCGATGCGTGCCGGATGCGAGAGTGCCGCAAACCTTGCGGCGACGGCGCGGCTATCAGGGGCGCAGGTTTCGGATGGGGATTCGATCATCGTCCATCGGCGATAGACGATGAAGGATGAGAGGGCAAGCTAGGCTGGTGGGTAGCACCGGTAATCTCCCCCTTGAGGAGGAGATGTCGCCGAAGGCGACAGAGGGGGTCGTCTCACATAGATCGCCGAGGTCGTCGCAGGGGATGCCGGCGCTCGACGCGCGAGGAGCCCCTCTGGCCTGCCGGCCATCTCCCCCTCGAGGGGGGAGATTACGCGCTCGTGCGCCGGCGCTCCCTACTCCGCCTTCGGTGTGGTCATCTGGTCGCCCATCGCCTTCATGTCGGCCGGCTCGCCTTCCTTCGACTTGCCGGGCACCTTGAAGACCTGGCCGGGCCAGATG
>NZ_RZSC01000622.1:0-3509 GCF_003998155.1 Mesorhizobium sp. M1E.F.Ca.ET.063.01.1.1 | reverse complement strand
AATCAGGAGGGCGCTGAAAACGGCCTTGCTCGGCAGCGTCATTCGCACCGTCAGGTCGGCCGGCTACTCGCTCGAGAAGCCGGACGACTGAAATCGGTGGTCGAATGTGGTGCCGCTCTCTCTTCCTCCGCTGAGAGCGGTGTTGCCGCAGACGCTCCTAACGAAGACCAAGAGAAGCAGGCAAATGGAATTTAAAAGCATATTCTGTGTGACGGGTGCTGATCATTCTGATGAGGACCTCACAACAGCTGCCGGACTGTGTGGCGAGGTCGGCGCGCACCTATCCGTACTGATTATACCGCCTCCATTGCTCTTGATGTCGTCTCCGCCCCTCGAGTGGGGTACGGGACGTGCACAGGCAATTGCAGTACCGAATTATCGATTTCAGCAAATCGAGAAATTTTCACAGGACGTGACCAGAATGGAAAGACGGTCCGCGGATATCCTCAAACGGCTGAAAGCTATGTCGCTTTCCTGTGACGTTGACACCGACTATTGCGATCCGGCTAGCCTTGGTGAAGTGGCACGACAGCGGGCGCTCTGCGCTGACCTGACGATCGTTGGAGGAGACCTCCTCAACGATGAGACTCTCGGACCTCCTGTTGTCAACGGCTGCTTGTTCGATAGCGGAAAGCCGGTGCTCATCGTGCCGAAGGGCGCTAAGGCGACCCTGTCGCCTCGACGCGTGCTGGTCGGCTGGGATTCGCGCGTAGAGGCCTCGCGTGCGGTTCGGGAAGCTCTTAGTCTCCTATCCGCTGCTGAGGAAGTTTGTGTCGCTATGGTCGATCCGAAGGCGCAAAACAACGGGAAAGGTGCGCAGTCTGGAGCAGACATCGCTGCCTATCTTACTCGGCACGGTGCTCGGGTCTCGGTTGACCTGCTTAAGAGCGCCGGTAAATCGGCGGCCACAGTGCTGACGCAGCACGCGGCCGACACCTGCGCCGACATGATAGTCATGGGTGCTTATGGCAGCCGTCGGCTGCGTGAGCGGATTTTCGGCGGTCCGCCGAGCTGGAGTTTTGAGAAGACCACATTGCCGCTGTTTTTGGCTCGCTGATCAGTTCCGTAGGAACACCGATCAGGTCGAAGGAGCGCCAACCAGTCCGAAGTCGTTGTCGGTTACCGGTCGGATTGCGGAGAGATGGCTGGATCCGCCAACATCTTGCGACGCTTGTCAGAGCCAAACCGGACGCCTCGACTGCTTCAGGACGCTCTCGTGCATCCAACTCGTGCGAGATCGTCTGTAACCGGCAGTAAAGACGAACGGCTGCAGCAGACCGCAGCCAAGCCACAGGGCGGGTGTACCAGGGGCCCCCGCCTCGGGCGCGAACCCTGTTGGAATGCCCCTGATCAGTACCCGGACGCGGGTCAAATCGGCGGCTGCCCCTGTCTGGCCTGCGGTGTGCAAGGGCCGCTGCCGCGGGGCTTCCTCTGCCCGACATCGTCGGGCGCGACAATGTCGGGTTCCAGACGAGCTGGAATTAGGAGAACTCGTTGGTTTGACGTTTTCTTTATCCGGCACGCTGCATGCATGGGAGTCTACGAACGCATTACGAGCCGTTATCCATGGTTACGCCCCTCGAAGAAAGAGCCGCTTCCGTCGTAACCGGGAAACAGTCAATCCTGGGGTGGAGGCAGCCGCTAGGAGCCGCCGTAAAATCCGGAGAGCTGCGCGACAGCATCACACGCGGTCCTTCTCGCTCTTGGGTTCGGATGATGCGGTGCCCGCTGTCGATGTCGCCCATTGAGCTCAAGACCTGGAAGGCCGCGCAGGCTTTTGCCTTCCTCTCAGTCGGGACCGCGGCTCAAGGATGCCTGTGAGGTTCGCAATGCTCAATGCCTGGCGGTCGCCGCGCACATGCCGCTGAGTTGGGAAACACTCCTAGAGGAGCAAGGATAAGTGGAGCTCTTTTGCATTGGTATCGGTGCTGGGCCGTCTAATTTGAGCCTTGCGTGTCAGATACAGGAAGAGATTGCGCAAGGGGCACTGTTCCTGGATCGGCAGGTTGATTTCCGCGGACATCCAGGCAGCGCTTTCGATTGCGCGGAGCTCCAGGTCGGCCACTTCCAGGATCTGGTTACTCTGGTCAATCCGCGATCAGCCTACACATTCGTAAACTACCTCCACGAGAACGGGCGTCTTTACCATTTCCTCAATGCGCAATTTCACGGGGTGCTCAGAGCCGAGTTCGCTCAATATCTCAACTGGGCGTTCCAGAAGAATCCGCTTGTCCGTGGCGGCGAGGCCGTTCGCGAAATCCGCTTTGACGGCGAGTTTCGCGTGCGGACGGACAACGCGGTCCTTGATGCGAGAAACCTCGTCATCGACATAGGCAAGCAGGCGCAAATTCCGCCTCAGTTTCATGGCTGGACTGGACCCAACCTGTTCCACTCATCTGAGTTGGCCCACATCAATCCTGAGGTGCAAAAAAAGCATGTCTGCGTTGTTGGCGGCGGACAGTCGGGAGCCGAGCTGCTGCTGCACCTTGTCGGCCGGCCGAAAGAACGGCGGCCCGCGGCGATCACTTGGGTCTTGACGCGCGAGATGCCTTTCGACGACCACCCGTTCACAAACGAGCTGTTCACGCCTTGCTTTTCGGATCGTTTTGCGGCCATGAGCGAGGTGCATCGCCAGCTGTTCCTGCGGCGTTTCGCGCTTGCCTCCGACGGGATTTCAGAAAGCACGTTGCGCGCGGTCTATCAGGCGCTCTACCACCACGCCTTTCTCGAGCCACACCAATGCGACATCACACTGCGGCCAAGTTGCAACGTGTCGCGCTGCATCAACGCAGGGGCGGGGCACAGGCTCACGCTGCAGCGCGGCATGGATAACATCGGAGAAGTAACCGCGGACATCGTCATCCTGGCCACGGGGTACGAGAACGCGCTGCCGGACTTCCTGGAACCGATCGCAGATCGCCTCGAGCAGATCGGCAATGAGCTCGCCACCGGCGAGGATTTTTCGGTGTACTGGGACGGACCGCGAGACAGACGCCTTTTCGTTCAGAACGCCTGCCTTGGACAGCGCGGGCTGGCTGATCCGAACTTTGGCCTGCTGGCCTGGCGAGCGCGCCGCATCCTGGACAGCCTTCTGGGGCGCCCGCCATGCACCAATCCCGAGCATCTGGGCTTCATCAGCCGTACGTTGATCGAGCGCCGGCCCGACCTCGTAGCCGAAGAAATGGGCAGCGGGATATAACTGGTCTACTATTGTTCATTGGCGGTGGCATCCAGGGAATGATGTACGCCTTCGTTGCGGCGAACGCGGGAGCCTTAGCCCAGATCATCTTGACCGAATAAGCACTCGGGCCCTGAGGCACATCGTATATTCTGCGGACGTTTCCCCTACGCTCGTTAAGTCCTTACGTTCACTCGAAAGAGTGCGGTAGCCTCAGCGGCCATGGCTGAGCCCGCGCTCAGCGGGGAGGGTCCTTGCCTTTGGCGATGCATGTCGTGGCTGGACCCGGTGAGTTAGGTGAGTCCGGCCCGGTCTACCCAGCCCCTGCGCC
>NZ_RZSC01000621.1:0-3514 GCF_003998155.1 Mesorhizobium sp. M1E.F.Ca.ET.063.01.1.1 | reverse complement strand
GCTCACTCCACTGCCTTAAGGTTCGCCGGCGCATTGGCGGCGATCTTGTCCAGCATGGCCGCCTGCACGGAAACCCGCTTCGGCTGGCCTGCCAGCGCGGCGAGCACCTCGTCGCGCGTGCCGAACATCGACACGGACCCGTCGCGGAGGAAGACGACGTGATCGGCCGTGCGCAGAAGATTGGTCTGATGGCTGACGATAACGACCGTGCGGCCTCGCTCCTTCAGTTGCTGGAGCACGTTGAACAGCGCCACCTCGCCTTCGCCGTCGAGCCCCGTGTTGGGTTCGTCGAGAACCAGAAGGGGCGGGTCACCGAACAGCGCCCGGGCAAGCGCGATGCGCTGTCGCTGGCCGCGTGAGATACGGGCCCCGTGCGGCCCGACTTCGGTCCGGTACCCATTCGGCAGCCGCAGGACCATTTCGTGGATGCCGGCGAACTGCGCCGCGGCAATCACCGCATCGCTGTCGACGTCACGCAGGCGCGCAATGTTCTCGGCGATCGTTCCGGGGAACAAATCGATCTGTTGCGGCAGATAGCCGATATGCTGGCCCAGTTCATCCGAAGGCCAGTTCCAGACCTCCGCCCCATCCAGCCTGACGTGGCCGAGCGAGGGCTGCAGCGCTCCGACGATAAGGCGGCAGAGCGTCGTCTTGCCGGAGCCGGACGGGCCGATCACGCCGCAGGTTTGGCCGGGCTCGACGCCGAAGCCTATCGCGCTCAGCAGCGCTTGCGACGTTCCCGGCGCGCGGTAGTGGAGGTTCTCGAGCTTCAGCCGGCCTTGCGGGCGGGGCAGGGTTACACCGGCCGGCTGCATCGACGCGGTGTCGGCAAAAAGCTTCATCAGGTTGCGGCGCGCGGTCCGCGCGCTGACAAGACTGCGCCAGGCGCCAATCGAGCGCTCGATCGGCGCCAGCGCGCGGCTGAGCAGGATAGAGGCGGCGATCATCGATCCAGGAGTCAGTTCGCGGCGCAGCACGAAATAGGCGCCGAGCCCGAGCACGGCCACCTGAAGGGCGAGACGCAGCGAGCGTGACAGGCTGCCGATGATGGTGGTGCGCTGCAAGAGCCGCGACTGGAGCCGCATCAGCGACTGCTGGTTTTCCTCCCAGCGCCGCAGCGCCGGCTCGGACATGCCGAGCGAGCGCAATGTCTCGGCGCCATCGACGAATTGACCGACGGCGGCCTGGCTGCTGCGCAGCCCCGCAGCCGCCTCCTGGTTCTTGCGTCGGGTGAAGAAATCATTGGCGAGCGCGGCGCAGAACAGGAGCACCGCACCGGCAAGACCGACCACGCCCAGCGCCGGATGCAGCAGCCACATGAACGCCAGGAAGACCGGCGTCCATGGCGCGTCGAGAAAGGTCAGGATGCCGTCGCCGGCAACGAAGCCGCGCATATCCCCGACGTCCTTCAGCCCAATTTCGAGACCGTAGCCGGCCAGGCGCGCCTCCATGGTGCGCTCGATCACCGGAACGCTGAGCTGGTCGTCCAGCCATTGACTGATATGGCCCAGCATCATGCGGCGGGCATGCTCGAGCATGCCGTAGACAGCGATGGCGCCGATAACGGCAAGGGTGAGCCAGAACAGCGTGTCGATCGAGCCGCTGGACAGCACCCTGTCGTAGATCTGCAGCATGTAGACGGTGCTGGCGAGCAGGAGGACATTGGCGAGCAGGCTGAAAAGGAGGAGGGCGGGCACCTGCTGGCGCGCCAGACGCATCACCTCCTGAAATTGCGGTCTCGGTTGCATCACGGATACCCCCCCGTTTTCGATGCCTTTCACTGGTGCTCGGTTGATGTCCAACGGGGGCAGCGTGGCTGCCCCCGTTGGTTCTGTTTCAGGCGATGTCGACGAGGATGTGCTGGACCGTGGTCGTGTCGCCGTCCGCGTCGTGCAACTGGACTCCGAAGTCGAGGTGCGCGTCCGGTGTCGTGGTCTGCGTCGAGACGAAGCCGATATCCGTGATCTTCAGCACGTCGTTGTCGACGGGGTCGAAGGCTACCAGACTGGTGGTAGCATTGCTGCCGCCGCTGCTAGTGCCCGTCGTCCCGTTCAGGTCGATCGCCTGGCCGGTGATCCCATTGCCCGACTGCATGATCTGGATGCCCTGGATCACGTAGTGCTCGCCGGCGGCATTGTAGTCGTTCTGCTCGATGATTACGAGGCCGTCATTGTTGTCGAGCGTGAACTCGCCGTTGTACGGAGACGGGACCTGGCCCATCCTGTAGATGTCGGAGTTCGACACGTAGACGGCCCGCGTGATCTCGTTAGTACCGTCGGTCAGGTCGAGGATTAGCATCAGGTCTTCGCTGCTGCCGATGCCGTCGAACTTCAATGCCACGGCGCTGGCGGTAGCCGTCGGGTCGGTGGCCTCGGTCTGGATGCCGACATTGCTGTCGAAGAACCGCAATGTCAGCAGTTCGCCTTTCTGGATCGTGTCACCGGCGACCCCGTTGGTGCTTTGCGTTGCAGACACCCACGTTTCATTGCTGTTACTGATCATATCGTGGGTGCCGGGCGTCGGCAGTCCCGAGTTGAACGAGGTGTCGGTGGACGACCCTTCGCCGTCGCTCGTCACGCTGAACGGGTGGGTTTTGTCGATCAGATTGCCGGTGAACTGCACATAGAAGCCATCGTGAGCCTGCGTGCTCGGGTCATCCGCCACCAACGTTTCCAGCACGATTGGCGGGTGGCCCGTGTTGCTCGTGGGCTGCTTGGCCACAAGCTCGGCGGTGTGGAGAACGTCGAAGCTGAAGCCATCCGCCGCGTCGTTCAAGGTGATGGTGTAGGTACCAGCAGCCTTGTTGAAGACAAGGGTACCCCCCGCCGTGGCCGTCTGGTCGCCCGCAGTGTTCGGGTCGCTATCGTACGAGATTTGCCAGTTGAACGTTGCCGAGGTGGCGCTTTCCGACTGGAGCGTCGCCGACGAGCTGATCAACTGGGTCTGTGTGTTAGGGACAAGACCGGTGAGGTAGCCAGTAAGGCTGAGCTGGTTGCCGGCAGACACGCTGTCTTGGTCTACGAAGTCCGAGTGCGTGACGTCGTAGGCCGCGAACCGGTCACTACCAATACTGTAACCGAAGTCGCCGGTAGCTTGTTGGCCGGCGATGTTGATCAGAGTCTCGTGGGTCCCTGTGCCGTTGCCGGCGTTCTGGTCGCCGTCGAACGGCTTCGTGATCGTCGGGGTGTCGTCGTCGACATTGATCGACATCGAGCCGGCCGCCGTGTCGCCGTCATGGTCGGTGGTCGTGTAACCGATCGTGAACGAGACGTTGTTCTCGTCCAGGCCCGCCGGATGGTCGATCGCATGCAATTGCGTGACCGTGTAGGCGCCAGCCGTCGTGTTCGACAGCGACACCGACACCACCGCCACCGCGACGCCGTTCTGGATCTGGCTGATCGTCAGCAGCGTCCCGGCGCCGTTCACCGCCTGGATGAAGTCTCCTTCCGTCGTCGAGGAGGTCGGCAGGCCGGCGCCCGTCAGCAGCGTCGAGCCGGCGCCGTCGGCGCCGTAG
>NZ_RZSC01000620.1:0-3521 GCF_003998155.1 Mesorhizobium sp. M1E.F.Ca.ET.063.01.1.1 | reverse complement strand
CCGCTGCCGTCACCCAGGATCTGCGACGGATCGAAACCGAAATACCATCCGGCAAGAACGACCAGGATGACCAGGATGATGCTGGAACCGCCGCCGGCGCGGCCGCCGATCGGAATGCGAAACTGGCCAGGGCTGCCGCCCAAACCACCGCCGAGCCCGCCGCCACTGTCGCTGCGCTGGTCCTCGATATTGTCGCTCTGGCGACGGCCTCTCCAAAGCATGGCAACTCCTCGCACCACGAATGTCCTGGAAGGTCCGGCCCGCTACCGCCCCCTCGGCCAACAATTATCGCAATGGATACGTCAAGTCACAGCATTTTTCGCGCTGCGGCATCGCAACGTTGCGCTCCGCAACCGATCCTTGTCTTCGAGCTCCCGGGCTCAACGGGCTGAGGTCATCGCCCTGCGAAAAGCGTCCAGCGTCTCGGCGCTGACATGGTGCTCTATGCCTTCGGCGTCGATCCGCGCCGTCTCGGCGCTGACGCCCAGCGAGCGCAGGAACGCTTCGACCGTCTGGTGGCGGATGCGGCTCTCCTCGGCGACCTTCCGGCCGGTTTCGGTGAGGAACACGCCGCGATAGGGCTTTCTGGACACCAGCCCGTCGGCGCAGAGCCTGGTCAGCATTTTCGCTACGGTGGGTTGCGCGACGCCAAGCCTGGCCGCGATATCGACCTGACGGGCCTCATTGCCGTCCTCGATCAAGTCGGCGATCAGTTCGACATAGTCCTCGACGAGCGCGCTGCGGCGCGCTTCGCGCGTCTGCCGGAAACCTTCCGAATGGATTTCGGCATCGGGAAGCGGCTTTTCGCGTCGAACCGGTCTGTTCCTCAGCGCCAATACGCGCTCCTCCTCCTTGGTCGCCCGAAGGCTGAATCGGGATCGCATTCATAACACGAACCCTGCTGGTCCGGCCGTTTATTTGCATTCCCGCTCACGTGCAACCGGCCCTTTACGCCGCCGGATAAAAAGCACAAACAATGAAATATAGCCTATTGCATAATGTTGAGCCATGGCATAGATAAGGCGCATCCTTGATATATTCCAGTGGAAGTCCGTGATGTCCGACGCAGAAGCCGTGTCCCGTTCCTCGTGGCAATTTGCCCGCGCCGATGAGGGCGAGCAGCCCAGCCTGCGCGAGGTTAACGCCACGATCGCAGTGCCGCGGACCGGGATGTGGCTCCGCCGCCTGTTCGCCTTCATGGGCCCCGGCTACATGGTGTCGGTCGGCTATATGGACCCCGGCAACTGGGCGACAGACCTCGCCGGCGGCGCCCAGTTCGGTTACACGCTGCTTTTCGTCATCATGCTGTCGAACCTGATGGCGATCCTTTTGCAGGCGCTGGCCGCGCGTCTCGGCATCGCCACCGGCCGCGATCTTGCGCAGGCCTGCCGCGCCTACTATCCGCGCCCTGTCAATTTCCTGCTGTGGGTCGCCTGCGAGCTGGCGATCATCGCCTGCGACCTCGCCGAGGTGATCGGCACCGCTATCGCGCTGCAGCTTCTGTTCGGAATCCCGTTGATCGGCGGCGCCCTAATCACCGCGCTCGATGCCTTCCTCGTGCTCCTTCTGATGAACAGGGGCTTCCGTTACCTCGAGGCCTTTGTCGTTGCGCTGCTGATCATCATCTTCGGCTGCTTTGCCATCCAGATCTTCGTCGCCGCGCCGCCGGCCGCCACGATCCTGCATTCGATGTTCGTGCCGTCGTCCGAGATCGTCACCAACCCGGCGATGCTCTACATCGCCATCGGCATCATCGGCGCCACCGTGATGCCGCATAATCTCTACCTGCACTCCTCGATCGTGCAGACCCGTGCCTATCAGCGCACCGACGCCGGCAAGCGCGACGCCATCAAATGGGCGACGACGGATTCGACCATCGCGCTGATCCTGGCGCTGTTCGTCAACGCCTCAATCCTGATCGTCGCGGCCGTGGCCTTCCACGGCACCGGGCACCAGGATGTCGCCGAGATCGGCCAGGCTTTTGAATTGCTGTCGCCGCTCTTGGGTTTGAGCATCGCCTCGATCCTGTTCGCGATCGCGCTGCTCGCCTCCGGCCTCAACTCGACGGTCACCGCGACGCTCGCCGGCCAGATCGTGATGGAAGGCTTCCTGCGCCTGCGCATTCCGCAGTGGGCGCGTCGCTTGTTGACGCGCGGCGTCGCCATCGTCCCCGTCGTGATCGTGACCGCGTTCTATGGTGAAAAGGGCACGGCCCAGCTTCTGGTCTTCAGCCAGGTCATCCTGTCGATGCAGTTGCCCTTCGCCGTGGTGCCTCTGGTGCAGTTCGTGTCGGACAAGAAGAAGATGGGCAATTTCGCCATCCCGCGCGGCATTGCTGCGCTCGCCTGGATGGTCGCGGCGATCATCCTGGCGCTCAACTTCAAGCTGCTCTACGACACCATCGCCGGCTGAGATGGAACCGCGACATCCGAGCCGGCCGCGCTATCTTCTGGAAGCATGACCGGATCGGACGACGCCCGAAAATTCTACGCCAAGCTGATGGCCGCGCATGCGCGCTCCGCCGATCCCCGCATTGAGGAGGTGTTCGCCTCGGTGCCGCGCGAGGCCTTTCTCGGGCCCGGACCGTGGACCGTCTTTGCCGGCGACGGCGGGTTCAAGACGCCGACCGCCGATCCAAGCTACATCTACCAGAACGTGCTTGTGGTGGTCGATGCCGACAAGGGTATCAACAACGGCGAGCCGGTTCTGCACGCCATGTGGATCGGCAAGGTCGAACCGAAGCCCGGCGAAGCCGTCACCCATATCGGCGCCGGCACCGGCTACTACACCGCGTTGCTGGCGAAGCTGGTCGAACCGGGCGGCAGCGTCACCGCCTTCGAGCTCGAGACCGATCTCGCGGAGCGCGCAAGCCAAAATCTCGCGGCTTACGGCAATGTGAAAGTCATCCAAGGCAACGCAGTCACCAGCCTGCTCCCGCCTTCCGACATCATCTATGTCAATGCCGGTGTCGCGGCCCCTCCCGCAGCCTGGTTGAGGGCGCTCAAACCCGGCGGCCGCATGATCTTCCCCTGGCGTCCGGCCGAGCGCATCGGCCTGGCGGTGATTGTCACGCGCATGGAGCGCGGCTTTGCCTGCCAGCCTTTCATGGGCTCGTGGTTCATTCCCTGCGTCGGCGCCTGGGTCGCCGGACCGGAGGCAAAAGTGCCGACCCGCGAACGCGCCGCCCGCACGCGCTCGATCTGGCTGAGTGAAGACAAGGCGCCCGACCGCACCGCCACCGCCGTCTTCGGCGATGTCTGTTTCTCGTCCCGCCCTATCCGTGCCAGGCGTTAGAAATTTACAGGCTCGTGTCGGAGAGCAGCCACGTCGCTCGTCCTTAGGCTGAAATCCGGCCGTTACGGCGCGGATCGCGAAAGGAGAAAACAAATGCGCAAGATCATCGCCGCCACATTCGTCAGCCTCGACGGCGTCATGCAGGCGCCCGGCGGTCCGGAAGAGGATCCGGTTGGCGGCTTCAAGTTCGGCGGCTGGACGTTCCACTATTTCGACGAGGTGGCGGG
>NZ_RZSC01000061.1:0-17135 GCF_003998155.1 Mesorhizobium sp. M1E.F.Ca.ET.063.01.1.1 | reverse complement strand
CCTTGACGCCGGTGCGGATGCCGGGATCGAGCCCCATGGTCGGCCGCGAACCGGCGGGGGCTGCAAGCAGCAAATCCTTGAGGTTGCGGGCGAAGACGTGGATCGCCTCTTCCTCGGCGCGCTCGCGCAGGTCGCGCATCAGGTCGAGCGTCAGGTGCAGCGACAGTTTTATCCGCCAGGTCCAGCCGGCGACCTCCATCAGCCAGCGATCGCCCGGCAAGCTCGCGCCGATCGCATAGGCGTTGGCGATCATGCGCTCAACCGGCTTCACCGGCGATTGATCATCGACATCGACCTCGATGTCGAGCGACAGCACTTCCTCGTTGCGGCCGCGCAGCATGGCCAAGGCGCGGTGGCTGGGCACACCGGCCCAACGCTCGACATGGTCGAAATAGTCCGAAAATTTCGCGCCGGCTTCCTGCTTGCCGTCGACGACCCTGGCGCGCAGGAAAGCGCGTTCCTTCATGTAGGCGCGCAGCTTGCCGACCAGATCGGCATTCTCGGCGAACTGCTCCGACAGGATGTCGCGCGCGCCTTCGAGCGCCGCCTTCGCCTCGGGCACTTCTTCGGTGACATAGGCGAGCGCGAGCTCGGTCGGCACCGCTGAACGGTCGGCCAGGATCGCTTCGGCCAGCGGCCCGAGCCCGCGTTCCTTGGCGATCTCGGCCTTGGTCCGGCGCTTCGGCTTATAGGGCAGGTAGATGTCCTCGAGCTCGGCCTTGGTGCTTGCCGCCGCGATCTTGGCTTCCAGATCCTCGGTCAGCTTGCCCTGCTCACGGATCGAGCCGAGTATCGTCTCGCGACGCGCATCGAGCTCGCGCAGATAGGCAAGCCGCTCGGAAAGATCGCGCAACTGCGTGTCGTCGAGCCCGCCGGTGACTTCCTTGCGGTAACGCGCCACGAACGGCACCGTAGCGCCTTCGTCGAGAAGCCCGATCGCCGCCGCGGCCTGCTCCGGCCGCGAACCGATCTCGGCCGCGATGATTGCTGCGATGCGCGTGATGTCCGATGCCATGCTGGTCCCTGTCGAAAGAGCGGCGACCATAGGCCGGGATGCCGGCTGCGCCAACCGGGTTGGTTTCGGCCGGCGGAAAGGTCCACAGGAAAGCGGTCTAACGTGGGCGCCGCCCCTCACCTGCCTGCCGGCACCCCTCTCCCCGTATGGTGACGGGGAGAGGGGTGCTCTCATCGACGGTTTCGCCAGTCGCCAGCGTTGCAAGAAGGGCGCCGAGGCTGTGGCCGTCCTCCTTCTCCCCGTCACTATACGGGGAGAAGGTGCCGGCAGGCGGATGAGGGGCGGAGCCGACATAGACAGTCGGCTCGATAAGCCCCTCAAACCATGCCGCTCAGTGTCTCGAAAAACGCTACGATATCGACGTCAAGCTTGTCATCCACCGGCTCCGGCTGCGACGACATCTTGGCGATGACCACTTCCGTCTTGGGGTCGACGTAAATCCATTGGCCGTGGATGCCGATGCCGCAGAAGGCGCCGCTTGCCTTGCCCATCTGGTACCATTTGTTGCGATAGCGCCCTTCGGGGAAGAGGAACGCCATCGTGCCGCGCTGCCAGGCTTCATGGCTGCCGCCGGTGGCAACCGTGTCGCGCACCCAGGCCTCAGGCACGATGCGCCGGCCATTGGCCATGCCGCCCTGCCGCATCATCTCGCCGATGCGGGCAAGATCGCGCGGCGTCATCGACATGCCGCCGGCGGTGCGCGCCGTGCCTTCCATGTCGACGGTGACGGACATCTCGCTCGCAGCGCCGAGCGGCAGCCACAATTTCTCGGCTAACAGGTCGCTGACGCGTTTGCCGGATGCCCGCTCGACAAGAATGCCCAGCGTATCCGAATTGGGGGAGCGGTAGCGGTAGGTCTGCCCGTGCGGCTCGGCGAGGCGCTGCAGCGTCAGCAGGAATGCCGCAAGGCTTTCCGAGCCGCCGCCGGGATTCCACAGCGTCGCGCGGCGGTATCGGGCGAAGGCGCTTTCCGGATCGAGATAGGCTTCCTCGAAATCGAGGCTGACCGTCATGTCGAGCACATTGCGCACGCTGGCATCGCCATAGGCCGAGCGCTTGGCTTCGGGAATGTACTCAGTCACCGGCGCTTCAAAGTCGAACACCCCCTCGTCTTCCAGTATGCCGGCGAGGATGGCCGTCACCGATTTGCTGATCGAAAAGACGATGTGGCGCTGGCCGAACGCCATATGCGGCGCCGCCCAGTCGCCGATCAGCCTGCCGCCCTTCATGATCGACAGCCCGTCGGTGTCGGAACGCCTGAGGAAGGCTTCGACGGTTTCGGCGCCGCCAGCGAGCTTGACCTTTTCTTCGAGCAGCGCACCGAGAGGCTTTGCCTGCTCCTCGCCGCCGGGCGCGGCGGCAACATGCACCGACGGGACGAGTTCGCCGACATTCTGGAACGACCATTGGCTGAACGGCCTCAGCCGCCAGTTGTCGAGCCGCACGTCCTTGCGGGCAAAGCCGTATCTGGTCTCGAACGCAGTCTTGCCGGCCACGATTGTCTCCCGGTACTTTTGTCTCTGATTTTCAGGCGAGAGCCGCGGCGATGGCGTGCACGGCCTTCAGCGTCGCCACCGAATAGGCGATGTTGGTGAAATCCGGATAGGTCGAAAGCTTCACCACGACCATCCTGTTGTCCCAGTCGATGTGGATCAACTGCCCGAACACACCGCGACACATCAGCGAGCGCGAGCGCGAATCCTCGATCCAGAACTGGTTGCGGTAGCTGCCGTCCGGAAGGCTCGGATTGAAATTCGGTCCGTGCCTGCCCGTCCGCGTCGCCGCGATCCAATCGGCCGGAATGACCCCGCCGCCATTGTCGAGGATGAGCTGACCAAAGCGGCCGTAGTCGCGCAGCGTCGCGTTGAAGCCACCGTCGGCCAGCGCATAGCCGGCGCTGTCGACGGTGAAGCAGGCGCTCTCGTCGGCGCCGAGCTTTTGCCAGAGCTCTTCCGAGACGAGCTGCGCCAGCCGCCTGCCGCTCACCCGCTCCATGATGAAGGCGAGCACGTCGGTTTCGATCGAGCGGTATTCGAGGGCCTCGCCGTGCGAGCGCACCTTGTCCTTCAGCCGCAGGATCAGTTCGAACAGATGCGATGGCCAATGGAAATCGGGATCGCTGCCCGGCGGCACCGGTTTCCAGCCGCTGGCGACATCGACCTGGCCGATCTCGGAATAGCGATCGGTATACTCCTCGGAGAAGCGCACGCCCGTCGTCATGTCGAGCACGTGCTGCACGGTGGCGCCAGCCCAGGCCGTCTCACCGAGCTCTGGAAGATAGTCGGTGACCAATTTGGCCGGATCGATCAGACCGCGCCCGACCAGGATGCCGAAGACAGAACCGGTGACGGATTTCGCCATCGACTGCGACAGATGCGGCGTGCGCTCGTCCATGCCGTTGAAGTAGTGCTCATAGGCAACCCTGCCGTCCTTCAGCACCAGGAAGCCGTCGGTATAGGTCTCGTCGAGCAGTCCGGCGAGCGTCGTTGGGCGGCCTTCGCCATCCGCCACCGCCAGGCCGTCGAGATCGACCTCGGCACGCTCGAGACGACGGCGATGGCCATGGCCGCGCCAGACCTCCACGGTCGGCAGGAACTCGCGGATATGCTGGAAAGCCCAGCGGTTCCAGGGCGGCCGGTCCCAGTCGAGCTTTGGCACCACCATGGCCGGCGGCGACCCCTGCATGATCGGCGGCCGCGGATCGGAGTTGCGATAGGACGTCAGGATTTCCTCCCTGGACACAAGAAAGGGAGGCCGGAGCCTCCCCTCCTTCATGCTTTGCGGCGGAGCTATTTGCGCAGGTTCGTCCAGATCTTGTTGTAGATCTCCACCACCTCCGGCGGACACGGCGGCACGAATTCCGGCGTCGCCGAACCGGCCGGCGGACTGATCTCCGGTGAGTTGGCGAACTCCGCCGGCAGGAATTTGTGGCTGCCGGCAATGCCGTTGTCGTAGCCGGCGAACTCGGAGATCAGCGCCGCATTCTCAGGCGCCATGACGAAGTCCTGGAACAGCTTGGCGTTCTCGAGGTTCTTGGCGCCCTTCAGCACCGCGACATTATCCATCCAGCCCTCAATGCCTTCCTTCGGATAGGCATATTTGATCGCCGGGATCTTCTGGCGCGAGCGGTAGGCTGCGCCATTCCACTGCTCGGTCACGACCACGTCGCCCGAGGTGATCTTGGTGATGGTGTCGTAGCTGAAGGTCTTCCACGACGGCTTGGCAGCCGTCAGGATGTCGTTGATCTTCTTCAAATTGGCCTTGTCGGCGCCACAGCGCGGCACGCCGGCATAGCGTTCGGCCGCGTGCATGACGGTGTTGACGTCGTCGAGCACGTTGATCTGGCCCTTCAGCTCATCCGGCGGATTGAACAGGATCGCCAGCGTGTCGATGTCGCCCTTGAACTTGTCCATATTGACGGCGAATGTCGTCGTGCCGAACTGCCATGGCGCGGTGTAGTGGCGGCCCTTGTCCCAATAGATGTCGACGAAGCGTGGATCGATGTTCTTGCCGTTCGGCATCGCGTTGGGCTCGGTCTTTTCGAGCAGGCCCTCTTCGATCATGATCTTCACGGTGTAGTCGGACGGCACCACGATGTCGTAGCCGGAATTGCCGGCGCGCACCTTGGACAGCATGGTTTCGTTGGAATCATAGTCGTCCAGCGTCACCTTGATGTTGTATTGCTTCTCGAACTTCTCGATCAGCTTGGGGTTGGTATAGTCGCCCCAGTTGTAGATGTGCAGTTCGCCGTCGGCGAGCGCGGGCACGGCCCATAACAGCACGGCCGCGGAAACGGCCGCCATCAGTTTTCCAGACATTTTATGTTCTCCTTGCCTTCCCATTGTTGTGTTGGAGTTCACGGGTCATTTGGCGCGTCGCCGCGCTATCAGGAACGAGATCGAGACGAACAGGATCGACACCAGAAGCAGGATTGTGGAGATGGCGTTGATCTCCGGCGTCATCGGCCGCCGAATCTGGTTCCAGATGTAGAGAGGCAGCGTCGTCTGGCCGGGACCGGCGACGAGCTGCGTGATGGTGAAATCGTCGAAGGAGACGATGAAAGCGAGCGCGGCGCCCGACATGATGCCGGGCACCAGCAGCGGCAGCGTGATGCGCTTGAAGGCGTTCCACGGCGTCGCGTAGAGGTCCGCCGCCGCATATTCCAGCGTCAGGTCCATGTCCTCGAGCCGCGCCCGGATCGGCATATAGGCGAAGGGGATGCAGAACACGGTATGGGCAAGGATCAAATTGCCGATGCCGAAATTCAGCCCGAACGTGCCGGCGATCAGCGCGAAGAAGGAGAGCGTCGCCACCGCCGTGATGATCTCCGGCACCATCAGCGGCAGGTTGATCACCATGAAGGCCGCCGCCAGCCCGCGCCACGGCTTCACTCTGGTCATCCCGATCGCTGCAAGCGTCGCGCAGATGGTCGAGACGATCGTAGCGGTGACCGAAATGATCAGCGTGTTGCGGGCCGCGTTGTGGAACTCCGCGTTGCGCAGCGCGCTGCCGTACCAGCCGAGCGTGACGCCTTCCCAATGCGTGACCAGCGAGCCGCTGTTCAGCGAGAAGATCATCAGGATGAGCACCGGGATGTAGAGCACCAGCAGGCAGATGATGGCGATCGAGCGGAAGCCCGGCTGGTCCTTGATGTCGATGGTGCGCGGTTCAGCCATGCTGCACCTTCCCCGACGTGTTGCGGACGTAGAAGTAGAGCGCCACCAGCACCGCGGCCATCAGGATCAGCGCCTGCGCGCAGCCGAGCGGCCAGTTGCGCCCGGAACCGAATTGCTGGGCAATCAGGTCACCGATCATCAGGTGGACACCGCCGCCCAGGATCAGCGGCGTCACATAGGCACCGAGCGCCGGGATGAAGACCAGCAGGCAGCCGGCGATGATGCCGGGCTTGGAAAGCGGAATGATCACCCGCCACAGCACCTGGCGGCGCGTCGCGTAGAGATCGTAGGCCGCCTCGATCAGCCGGAAGTCGAGCTTCTCCAGGCTCGAATAGAGCGGCAGCACCATGAACGGCAGGAAGGCGTAGAGCAGGCCGAGCTGGATGGCGAAATTGGTGTAGAGCATGGTGATCGGCTTATCGATCACGCCCAATGCCATCAGCGCGTTGTTGATCAGGCCCTCGTCGCGGATGATGAACATGATCGCCAGCGTACGCACCAGGAGGTTCGACCAGAACGGAATGGTGATAAGAAGCACCCACCAGTTGCGCTGCGCCGGCGGGCGGGTGGCCATGAAATAGGCGGTCGGGAAGCCGAGCAGCAGGCAGATGACTGTCGTCACCACCGCGAACAGGAACGAGCGCAGGTAGATGATCAGGAAGTCCGGCGTGAATTGCAGCGTGTCGTCGAAGATGTCGCGCTGGAACAGGAAGTTCAGATAGGCGTCGGTCGAGAACTGCCACTGCACGCCACCATAGGGCGCCGCGACAAGGAACGAATAGACGCAGATGATAAGGAGCGGCAGCACGCCGAAAATGCCGATGATGATCAGCGCCGGTAGCGACAGCAGCCTGTTGCGCCGCGCGCCGGCTTTCACCGCCTGGGCCTCGAACAACGCGGCCTTGGAAGGCATGGTTGGGGAGAGCGTGGCTGTCGTCATCAGTCTTTCAGGACGCGGGCTGCGTCCTCCTCGAACTGGATGCCGACTTTGGCGCCCTTCTCGTAGGTCACCGGGCTCGAACGGCTGTTCTGGTGGCGCACGATGAAGTTTTCGCCACCATCGAGCTTCACGTGATAATGCGTGTCGGTGCCGAAATAAACGATGTTGGAGAGGGTTCCGGCGATCGTGCCCTTGGCCGGGTCCGGCACCAGGTCGGCATGCTCGGGACGCACCACCAGCGTCACTTCGCCCGTCGGATCGAAGCCTTCCGGATAACCGGCGGCGATCGTGGCACTGCGCGCGAATTTGACCGTCGCCACGCCGGGCTTCTTCGATACCACCGTGCCGGCCAGGAAATTCGTCTCGCCGATGAAGTCGGCGACGAAGCGCTCCGCCGGCCGGTCGTAGATATCGCGCGGCGTCCCGACCTGCAGGATCTTGCCGGCCGACATGACCGCGATGCGGTCGGACATGGTCAGCGCTTCTTCCTGGTCGTGGGTGACGAAGATGAAGGTGATGCCGGTCTCGTGCTGCAGACGCTTCAACTCGATCTGCATTTCCTTGCGCAGCTTGTAGTCGAGCGCCGAGAGCGGCTCGTCGAGCAGCAGCACTTTCGGCTGCGGCGCCAGCGCCCGGGCGAGCGCGACGCGCTGCTGCTGGCCACCGGAGATCTGGCTGGTGCGGCGCGCCTTCAACGCCTCCATCTTGACCAGCTTTAGCATCTGGGCGACGCGCGCTTCGATCTCCGCCTTCGGCTTGCCGAGCATCTCCAGCCCGAAGCCGATATTCTCAGCCACCGTCATATGCGGGAACAGCGCGTAGCTCTGGAAGACGGTGTTGACCGGGCGCTTGAATGGCGGCAGCGGCGCGATGTCCTGGCCGTGCAGCAGGATTTCGCCGGCGGTTGGGAAATCGAAGCCGGCAATCAGTCTCAGCAGCGTCGTCTTTCCGCATCCGGACGGGCCGAGCAGGGTGAAAAACTCGTTCTCGCGGATCGACACCGACACCGTGTCGAGAGCGGCTACCTGGTTTTCACCGGTTCCAAATACTTTGCGTACACCGCGAACTTCGATCGCGTTCTTACCCGGTTGTTCCGGCACGATTTCCCCATTGAGAGAGCCTGCTCTTGGCGGCAGGTTTGTTCCTGTTTGATTGTCACCATAAGCCGACTGGCTTGGCAACTGCGGAGCTGTCACTCGACTTTTAAAGGCAATCTCCATGCCACCCTCGGGTCTGGCTGTCCTCAGGCTTGGTAAGTGACCCTTCCACCACAAATGGTGGTGACGGGCCGAACGGTGTGCAGCGCTTCGGGCGCCGTCGCCTCGATATCGGCCGACAAGACGACGATATCGGCGAGGTACCCGGTCTTCAGACGACCCTTGCAGTGTTCCATGAACTCGGCATAGGCGCCCTCGACCGTATAGCCGGCAATCGATTCATGGAGCGAGAAACTCTGATCCGGCAGACCTTCTGCCCAAGGTTTGCGCATCACTGCCGCCTGGATGCCCAGGATCGGGTCAACCGGCGAGACCGGCCAGTCGGAGGCGAAGACGACCCGCGCGCCGGCGTCTTTCAGCGTGCGCCAGGCATAGCTCAGCGGCCACTTATCGCGACCGATGCGCGAGATCGTCGGCTCCAGCGGGAAATTCATGGCGCCCGGTGGATGCGGCGGCTGCATCGACGCGAGCACACCGAGCTCGGCGAAGCGCGGCACGTCGGAAGGCGTGGTGACTTCGATATGCTCGATGCGGTGGCGGCTGTCGCGCCTGCCGTTCTTCTTGAGCGCCGCCTGGTAGCCGTCGAGCACGGCCCGCACCGCGCCGTCGCCGATCGAGTGCACGGCGACCTGCAGGCCGCGCCTGTCGGCCTCGACCGCCACCTCGGCGAAATGTTCGGGCGAAAAAAGCGGCTCGCCGCGCCAGCCCGGCCGGTCGGCATAATCGTCGACCATCACCGCGGTCCAGGAGTCCAGCACGCCGTCATAGAAGAGCTTGACCATGCCGGATGACAGCCATTCGGAATTATAGGTCGCAGCCATGCGCGAGGCTTTTTCGAGCATGTCCAGCGACATGAAATTCTTGAAGTGGAATGGGATCTTTGTGCGGCACAGCAACCGCCCCTCTTCTTCCAGGCCGGCAAGCAGCTCGAGCTGGTAGAGGTTGCCGTCCATATTCTGGATCGAGGTGATGCCGTGCTGGGCGCACCACTGAAGCCCTCGGTGCATCAGGTTGCGATCGGCGGCCAGCTCCTCGGCCGACGGATAGGGATCCGGCTCCTCGCCGGTCAGTCCCAGCCGTGTCCGATTTGCTCCGAAATGCTCGAGGATCGGTCCGAACGCCTCGCCCTCGCGCAACTCGCCGGCGGCGAGACCGTCAGCGCCCATGACGATCTCGTTGCCCTGTCCTACCTGCTTGCCGTGCAGCAGGCCCGCCTCTTTCAGCGCCTTGGTGTTTGCCCACATCGTGTGGTGGTCGGAAGCCGACATGGCGAAGGGCCGGTCGGGGATGATGCGGTCGAGATGATGACGCGTCACCGGTTCGGACAGGATCGCATAATCGACGCCGGCGCCGATCAGCAGCCTGGCGTTCGGACGCTTCGCTGCGAAGCCCTGAATCGCTTCGCGCAGCGCGTCGAAGCCATGCACGCCCGCCAGATGCAGGTTGTCGAGCTCGGCCGCGCCGCCGAACAGATGCATATGCGCTTCGATGAAGCCAGGCAGGACGGAGCCGCCCTGGGCGTCGATGACCTTGGTGGCCTGCCCTTTGAGCGTTTCGATCGAGGCTCGGCTGCCGATGGCGACGATGACGCCGTCCTTGACGGCAATAGCCTCAGCGGCGGGATTGTCATCGTCCATGGTCAGCACACGACCGTTGACGACCATCAGATCCGCACCACCATCCGCAACCGACATCGCGACTCCACATTTTGCTGAGGGACCGACAGCGCCAAGTCCAGTGAGCTGCCGCTCCACTGAGGCGGCGCCGTGGGACGAAAGTCGATGCCGATGCGCCGTCTTCGAAATTCCCCTTGTTATCGTGGAAGACAGCGTAGATAAAGAATGCGACTGTTTATTCGCGTTTGTCAACAGCCGGAATTTGGAATGTATAGTGGACAGCACCCCGCGCCTGTGCTGAGGCCGGTCGGTGAACGAGGGCATCGGAAAGTGAAGCGCAGTCTCGACCGCAAGACCAGGATAGCGCTCGAACCGCGCAAGCAGCCGCGGCAAAAACGGTCAAGCAAGGTGGTCGACAGGATTCTCGACGCGGCGCTGATCCTGACGCGTGAGCAGGGAACCAGGGCGCCGACGACGCTGGCCATCGCGCAACGCGCGGGCCTCTCGGTCGGCTCGGTCTATCAGTACTTTCCCAACAAGGAAGCCATTCTTCTGGACCTGGCCCGGCGCTGGCTGTCGTCTTTTCCCGAGGTCATCCGGAAGCGTATCAACGTCCCCCGGCCGACCAACCGCGACGAGTTTCGGCGCGAAGTGCGCAAACTCTTCATCGACACATCCAGGCTCTATCTGGACAACGTCACGCTGATGCCGGTGATCGAAGCCATATCCGGCAACGCCGACCTCAGGCCGATCCAGGACGAATATGACAAGCAGATCATCGCCCTCTACGCAGCCTGGTTGCAACATGTGAACCCGGCCCTTGAAGAAAAGATCGCCAAGCGGTTGGGCCTGGTGATGATGGAGGTCGGACACGCCTGCAGGCTTGTGGGGCTGAAGAGAGATCGCAAGACATTCGACCTCATCGAGGACGATGTGGAAGCCATGTGGCTGGCTCTCGTGAACCCCTATCTCAACCTCGACTGATTTCACACTTCCAACTGATTTCGCGCTCCAGGGGAATTCCTATGAAGACTGTCTATTCGCCGCTTCATGCCGGTCACGCTGACCAGATGGAACTGGTCACCTCGGCAATCGTGCCGGGTTTCGAGAAGCCGTCGCGGGCCGAATTCATCAAGGCGCGGGTGGAAAGCGAGAAGCTTGGGCCGATCGTCGGGCCGGTCGAGCACGACCTCGCCGCGGCCAAGCGGGTGCATGAAGCGCACTACGTCGACTTCCTGCCGACCGTGTGGCCGGAATGGGTCGCCGCCGGCTTCAAGGGTTCGGCCATGGGCTTCACCTGGCCGACGCGCGGGTTGCGCGGCGACGTGCCGCCGAAGCGCATCGACGCCTTGCTCGGCTATTATTCCTTCGATGCCGGCGCCACCTTCGTCGAAGGCACCTGGGCGGCGATCAAGTCGTCCTATGACGTCGCGCTGACGGCGGCCGCCCTGGTCAAGGGCGGCGAGCGGACCGCCTTCGCGCTCTGCCGTCCGCCAGGCCATCACGCGGGCGCCGCCTTCATGGGAGGCTACTGCTTCATCAACAATGCCGCGGTCGTCGCGCAATGGTTCCGCGACCAGGGCGCAAGCCGTGTCTCCATCCTCGATGTCGACTATCACCACGGCAATGGCACGCAGGAAATCTTCTACCGCCGCGGCGACATCCAGGTGCTCAACCTGCATGGCGATCCGATGGTCGAGTACCCCTTCTTCCTCGGCCATGCCGACGAGCGCGGCGAGGGCGAAGGCGAAGGTTTCAACATCAACTATCCGATGCCCTTCGGCACCAATTGGGACGGCTGGAACGCATCGTTGGAAGATGCCTGCGCCAGGCTTGCCGCCTACACCCCCGACGTCGTCGTGGTGTCGCTCGGCGTCGATACGTTCGAGAAGGATCCGATCAGCCAGTTCAAGCTGAAGAGCGAGGACTATCCCAAGATCGGCCGCCGCATCGCCAAGCTCGGCCTGCCGACGCTGTTCGTCATGGAAGGAGGCTACGCGGTGGAAGAGATCGGCATCAACGCCGTCGGCGTGCTGACCGGCTTCGAGGATCATTAAGCCGCGCTGATCGAAAGGACATGCGCCCTCGGAGATGGCCGAGGGCGCATTTTTTTAGCGATTCCGCCCGAAATCGTCGGCTCAATTCAGGCCGGAAATCGCCGCCAGGCAACGCGAAGCGAGGCTTCTGAGTCGCAACACGAGTCCATCAGATTCGATTTTGTCAAATCGCGTTTGATGTCGGATTCATCTGCAGGTAGATTAGACCCGAATCAGCCGGTCCACGGGGGGCGCGGCTACCACCCAAAGTCTCCAGTTCCGGCATCCGGCCGGCACCAGACGCGGACGGCTGCGCGTTCCCTAAAAGGATTCGGCTCGGTTGGGCGCTGTGCGTGCCCTTGAGTGTGTTTTCGTCAACGTGATGCGTTTCGGGTCCGGCCGCCGGCTTTTGCCAGCACCGGGCACAGGGATCGATTCCGGCCAGAATATCAAGATGAGCAGTCCCGCCGCGCCTCTCCAACCCGACGCCTCAGGCTCGCACCTGACGTCCCGCGGCGATCTCACCAGTTTCTTCATGCAGCTTGCCGCCGACATCGGCGCCGACAGCTACATGCTTGTCGCCATCGTGCACGACCAGGACCGCAACGACGCCCGCATCGTGTCGTCGAACTGGATTTTCGACGCCATAGAGCTGATCGGCAAAAGGCTGATCGCCAATCTTGCGCTGGGACCGCTGACCGCCGCACCCGGCATGCGCCCCAAGCCGCTGGTCGCGGCGCATGCCCCCGACGCCGGCGCGTTGCTGACCAGTGAGGAAGCCAGGCTGCTCGACGTGCTCGGCCACGCCGAAATCTATTCGCTGAGGCTCAATGTCGGCCGCCAGCGTCTTTTCGTGCTGTTCTCGGCCGCGGAGGCCGGCAAGATCGATCTGCCTGCGCTGATGAAGGCGCAGCTGAAATGCTGCTACGCGCTGTCCTGCATCCCGCAACTGATTGCCGCTGCCGCCATGCAGGACCCTCTGTCGGACCGCGAGCGCGAATGCCTGTTCTGGGTGTCGGAAGGCAAGACCACCGACGAGGTGGCGCTCATCCTTGGCGTCTCGTCGAACACCGTCAACAGCTACATCACGCATGCCATCCAGAAATTCGCGGCCAGCAACCGTGCGATGGCGATTGCGACCGCGATCAGGAGCGGCATCATTTGAAACACGCGCAGATCAGAGAGACCGCAGCCGCCCTTTTCAACGACCAGCGCAATCCGTTCGGCGCGTTCTCGCTTGGATCGGAAACGCATCAGGCGGTCACCATCCCGGATGCCGTGCGCCGCTGCCGCTGGATCGCCGTCGACATCAACGCTTCCGGTTTCGGACTGTTCTTCGTCAGCCCTTCGCTGGAGCGCGCCCGCCTGGTCGCCTGCTTCGATTCCGACTATCCGTCGACCGCCCTCACGACCAAATTCATCTCGGGCGCCAGCGGCGAGGATATGGTGCGCCACAGCCGCATCTCGACGACGCCGCGCTGGTGGGCGGATGACGGCATCGCCGGCTCGCGGCAGCCCCTTGAGAGCCTGGCATGGGCCGAGCCGACCGCGCCGCTCGCGCCCGGCACCAACGGCATCGCCTTTCCGGTGCATGCGGATCGCGGCCAGTGCGGGCTGGTCGTCTTCCTTGGGTCCGACATCACGCTGTCGGACGACACGCTCTGTGAAATCCACGCGCGCTGCTTTGCGCTGTTCGCGGCGGTCGCCCGGATCCGTCCGGGCGAAACCGGCAGGACGCGCGCGATCTCCAAGCGCGAGCTCGAATGCCTGAAGCTGACCGCCAACGGCAACACCAGCGAAGAAATTGCGAAGCTTCTGAAACTGTCGGTGCACACCGCCAACCAGTACCTCACCCAATCGACGCAGAAGCTCAACGCGGTCAACCGCAACCAGGCGGTGGCCAAGGCGCTGCGGCTTGGCCTGATCGAGTAGCTCGCTCAGGCCAAGCGTCCACACGCCCCAAATTGTCGTCAAGGATAGGCGAGCGGCTCGGTCTTCCGGATGCTGGCCTGCTCGATCGCGCCCTCCAGCAGGGCGGTGTTGTGCTCCGACGTCTCGCCCGGCTTCTCGAAAGACACGTAGTTGACGACCACGGACGCCCCGTGCTCGGTCAGCGTGAGCTGGAAGTAGACGGTGACGCCGCGCGGCCGAAGCTCCAGATCGAGCACGATGCGCGGGCTGCCGCTCCAGTCGACATGCGCTTCACCGCCATGGCCGAGCCTGAGCGTGCCCGGTTGGAAGTAGAGTTCCGCGGCCGAGTCCACCAGGTCCGACAGGCAAGCGAAATGCTCCAGCCGGATGAAGGCGATATAGTCGGCGACCTCGATCAGGCGCAGCTCGCCGACTACATCCTGGATGGCGCTGGCGACGATCTGCTCGCGTGAATTGGCGTGTGGTTGCCGGTTCATGGATAGAGGCAGCATCCGTTCATGAGGGTACTCTGCGCACGGCCTTCTTCGAGTAGACGATCCGCACCAACTCGGCGACGGCCTGGTAGAATTGCGACGGGATCACGCTATCAACCGAAACTTGCTTGTACATGGAGCGGGCAAGCGCCACGTCCTCGAAGATCGGGATGTTGTGCTCCCTGGCGATTTCGCGGATCTTCAGCGCCACCAGGTCCTGGCCCTTGGCGAGCACGACCGGAGCGGAATCCTCCTCGCGCACATATTTCAGCGCGATGGAGTAGTGCGTTGGATTGGCGATGACGAGCGTCGCACGTGGCACCGCCGTCATCATGCGCTGCCGCGCCCGGTCGCGCGCCAGCGAGCGCAGGCGCGACTTCACGATCGGATCGCCTTCCGATTGCTTCAACTCGTCCTTCACTTCCTGCTTGGTCATGCGCAGATCGCGCCGCCAGTGGAAGCGCGACCAGACGATGTCGGCGACCGCGATCAGCCCCATGACGAAGACGATCGACACCAATATGTCGACAAAGATGCCGCGGATGACCATGCCGAACGACACCGGATTGGTGATCATGCCGGCAAGCAGCCTGCGATGATCCTCCGACAGCGTGAAGGCGAGCACGGCGATGGCGAAGGCAAGCTTGGCCAGCGACTTGCCGAATTCGACGAAACCCTGCACACCGAACAGCCGGCTCCAACCCTTGGCGATCGAAATGCGCGACAGTTGCGGCCTGATCCGCTCGCCGACGAGTTGCGGCATGTTCTGGAACACCGAGGCACCGATGCCGGCGACCACCAGCAGCACCAGCAGGCTGACGACGGCGCGGCCGATCTCGATCAGGACCTGCTCGTAGAGCGTGATGACATCGGTCTCGGTGTCCATCGGCCATGCTTCGGGCTTTTCCAGGAACGTCGACAGGAACATGCCGAGATCGACGACGGCATCCTTGGCGTAAAAAACCGCGAACACCAAAATGGCAAGGAACGAGGCAAAGATCGCCGTCTCGCGCGAATGGGGCAGCTTGCCCTGTTCGATCGTGTCGCGGATCTTCTTCTCCGTGGCTTCCTCGGTTTTGGAATCCTTGTCGACCGCCTCAGCCATGGTGACCCGACCGTATTGCTGTCGTCAGGCCGCTTCGGCGGCGCTTTGCGTCGAGGGAAGCTCGAACGCTCCTTGCCGCGACAGACGGATGGTCGCCACGGCGATCGTTTTGCGCGCCGCCATAATGTCGGCCAGCGCAATGCCTTCCGATCCCTGCCCGAGCTCGGATTCGATCATGCGGCGTGAGCGTGCGCCGATCGCCGACAGCACGGATTCGGTGAGCGCCGCGGGCGCGCCGCGCAGCGCCAGCGTGACGAGCTCGGTCGACAGCCCGTCGAACAGCAGCACGCGCGCCTTCTGGGTAAGCAGCGGCAGGTCGTCGAAAGCAAACAACCGCGACTTGACGCCGGCGAGATCGGGCGTGCCGGCCTCTTCCAGATCCTGCATGAGCTCGTCGAGCTCGGGCTTGGCCATTTCGTTGAGCACGCTGGCGACACGCTCCTGGCCGGCCGAAGTGTCCTTGGTCGCCTTCTGCGCAAGCACGCTGGCGCGCAACTGGCTCTCGACGATCCTGGTCGCTGCGTCCGGAATGTTGGCCATCGTCACCATGCGCTTGATGATCTGGCTGCGTATCGGCTTTTCCATCGTCAACAGAACGTTGGCGGCGGCCTGCGACGCGAGCTTCGACAACACCATGGCCGCCGTCTGCGGATGTTCCCCGGCGAGGAAGGTCCCGAGGCGCGCGGGCTCGAGCTTCTCGAGATCCGGCCAGATCGGCGGCGGTCCCTCGGGAGCAGGCTCGAGTTTCTTGTCGCCCATGATGGCGCTCATCTCCTCGGGCGACAGCGATTCGTTGAGGATCGTGTCCATCCGGTCGGCCGAATCGAGCAGGCCGGCGCCCTCCGTGAACTCGGCCTCGAATTCCGCGACGATGCGCTCCAGATCGGCTTGCGGGATGGTGCGCAGCAGGCGGGCGCCCTCGATCAGCGCCTTCAGCTCTTCCTGCTTGAAGAATTTGAGCAGCCGGCTGGCCGAGGGCTTGCCCATCGCCACCAGGATGGCGGCAGCCTTTTGCGGGCGCGTCAGCGTCAATGACGTCATCATGCTTGGCTCCGCGGCCGGTGGATGCTCTGGCTGTCCATTTCTACGCGCTCTTCGTCGCGGCGATGATCTCGGTGAGCCTGATGCCGAAGCGCGACGGATCGTTTTCCAGCACGGTGATCTCGCCGCGCGCAATTCTGCGGCCGTTGACGACCACGTCGACCGGCTCGCCGATGCGGCGGTTGAGTGCCACGGTCGAGCCTTTCTGCAATGCCATCAGCTCCGACACCGGCATTTCGGTGCTGCCGAGGATGATCTGCACATCGACCGGGATCGTCATGATGATCGACGAATTGGCGCCTGCCTGGAAGGCGGCGTCCGGACGCTGTTCCTCTTCCCGCAGCACGCCGCGCAGTTCCTCGATGGCGCGGTCGAGCTGCTCGTCCGGCTGATCGGGTTCGGCTTCCACCTTGGTCTTTGCCATGCCTCTTCTCCAATAATCCCAGGTCCGGCCTCAGCCGGGCATAAGTCCGTCGATAAAATCCTGCCCGGCATCGTGAGGATGCCGGATGCGGACCGTGTAATTCTGACCGAGCTTGCCGAACTCGCAGACAAACAGCGTCTTGTCGCGCGCGCTGAGCTTGGCCTGCGACTGCGCGTTCTCCTCGAACTCGATCACCTGGCCGGGCTGCAAGGCCGCGAGATCGCCAAGCGTCAGCCGGGCGAGCGGCATGGTGGCCTCTAGCCGCACAGCCGAGCGCATCACTTCCTCCGAGAAGCGGGCTCGCCAGTCGAATTCCGTCGTCTGGTCGTCGCCCTGAGCGGCGGTGGCGCCGCGCGCCGCCAGAAGGATGCGCTGCGGGATCATCACCGTCACCGTGCCGGTGTCGGTTGGCGTCGAAATGCCGTAGACGATGCGGACTGCCGCGCCATCGCGCAGCACACGCCGTCTTGCCTCGTTGCCGGACATCGCCCGGGGGATTGTCAGGCGCAGGTTTAGGGAGCGCCTGTCCGATCCGTTCAGCGCCACTGCGACCTCCTGGAAGACGCTGGTCGCGACGTCAGTCTCGATCTGCGACAGGTCGCGCTCGATCGGCGCCACCGGCTGGTCGGGGTCGCCGCCGAACAGAGCGCTGACCATGAC
>NZ_RZSC01000619.1:0-3528 GCF_003998155.1 Mesorhizobium sp. M1E.F.Ca.ET.063.01.1.1 | reverse complement strand
GCCGTGGTAGAGGCTTTGCGTTCCGATGGGTTGTTTTCGGGCTTCATGCTGCCGCAGGAGATCCACGAGGAGATCGCCGCTTTCGCGCAGCGCACGCCCTGTTTCGGCAACTTCGACCGCCATCTCGAATTCATGCCGGGCGAGCATGCCGAGGCCGAAAAGCTGTATGGCCGCTCGCTGCTCAGCGGCCACTATTTCGAGCGGATCCTGGACTGCAAGGCGGCTCTTGCCATCCAGAAGGACCCGCTGCTCCTCGACGTCGCCCGGCATTATCTCGGTGGCCAGGCGAAACTGATCACCACGCGCGTCTGGTGGAGCTTTCCGACCGGCAAGGCCTCGGATTCCGACAAGAACCTCGCTTCGCTCGGCAAATATCATTTCGATCTCGACGACTGGCGGATGCTGAAGTTCTTTTTCTATCTGAAGCCTTGCGATGCCGGCACCGGTCCGCATGTCTATGTTCGCGGCAGCCACAAGCGCCGCGCGCTCAAACATCAGCTGACGCTTCTGGTTGGCCATCCGGCGGAAGATGTGCTGGACGTCTATGGTCAGCAAAGCCCTGTGACGCTCACCGGCGAGGCCGGCGTCGGCTTCGTCGAGGACCCGTTCGGCTTCCACATGGGCACGGTGCCGGCGCACACGCCGCGGCTGATGATGGAAATCGGCTTCGGTGTCTCGCGGCCGTCGCGTCGCCGCTTCCACGGCGAGCCCGTCATTCGCTGAACCGGACCCGGCCGATCAAAGCCCCTGAATCTCGACCGGCATCCAATTCGTGCGGCGCCTAGCCAGGCGCTGCTCGCGGCTCTCGGCGTCGTAGCGGACCGGGACCGGTTCGCGGGAGAATCGCTCTCGATCATCGAGCGCGTTGACGATGACGATCGCCCTGGCCTCGACGCCATCGCCGGCGATTGCCGCGACATAGACGCCGCATTCGCGGCACAGCAGATAGTCGGCGGTGCACAAACCGAAGCGATAGTTTTGCAGCCGCGCCCGGTCTTCGACCGAGACGACCAGCTTCCCGTTGGGATCGGCGGCCGCCCGCGAACCATGGCGGGTGCAGAACGAGCATTGGCAGGCGCGGATCTCCAGTCCCGCAGGATCGACAGCGCTGGAGAAGCTCAGGCGGATGTTGCCGCAATGGCATCCGCCGCTGTGAACGGCCATCGCATGGTCCCTTGTTTCCTTGCACAAGGTACTTTGCCAACATCGGCTTCGGAATGGCGCTTCGAAGGCGGGAACACCATTCCGCCTCGCAAATGAGATCCCGATCGGGCGCTTTGCCTATGCTTTACGAGGCAGGCTTGCCGCCCCGCCTGAGATGCTCGTCGAGCCGCGGCATGATCTCGACAAAGTTGCAGGGCATGTGCCGGTAGTCGAGCTGCGGCTTCAGGATGCCGTCCCAGGCGTCCTTGCAGGCGCCGGGCGAGCCCGGCAGCACGAAGACGAAGGTGGCGTTGACGACGCCGCCCGTCGCCCGGCTCTGGATCGTCGAGGTGCCGATCTTGTCGTAGGAGATGCGGTGGAAGACTTCCGAAAAACCGTCCATGCGTTTTTCGAAGATCGGCTCCAGCGCCTCCGGCGTCACGTCACGGCCGGTGAAGCCGGTGCCGCCGGTGGTGATGACGACATCCACCGCCTCGTCCTTCGACCAGCCGAGCACCTTTTCTCGGATCCTTTCGCGGTCGTCGGTGACGATGTCGCGGGCAGCCAATATGTGGCCGGCCTCCGCGATCCGGTCGGCCAGTGTCCGACCCGATTTGTCGTCGGCGAGGCTGCGCGTGTCGGAAACCGTCAGCACCGCGATCCGCACCGGAATGAAGGGGCGGCTTTCGTCAATTTTGGCCATGAGTGTCAGCCTCCGTGCTGCGCGTCGCGGCGACGAACCAGCCGGGATGACGGCCGCGGATTTCGATCGCCGCGCGCTTGCCGACATTGCCGGTCTCGAACAGGCCGAAACAGGTGGCGCCGGAGCCGGACATGCGCGCGAAGGCGGCCCCTGCTTTTTTCAGCGCCGTGAGCGCTTCGCCGACGGTCGGCTGGATGGCTCGAGCGGCAGGCTCGAGATCGTTGCGGGTCGTCTCGAGCCAATTGCGGATGGTGTGAAAATCCAGACGGCCGGGCAGGGGCGGCAATGCCTCGTTGTCGTGCCTGGAAAGCGCCTTGAACACGTCGGGCGTCGAAACCGCCACGCCCGGATTGACCATAACCAGCGCCAGCGCCGGAAATTGCGCCAGCGGCGACAGCTCGTCGCCGACGCCGCGCGCAATCAGCGGCTTTGCCGCGAGGCACATCGGCAAGTCGGCGCCGAGCGTCAGGCCGATCCGCGCCAGTCCGGCTTCGTCGATATCGAGCTTCCAGAGGCGCGAAAGGCCGTTGAGCGCGGCCGCCGCGTCGCTCGAGCCGCCGCCGACGCCGGAAGCGATCGGCAGGTTCTTTTCCAGCCGGATTGCGACAGGGCGCGTCATTTGCGCCCCAGCCTCTGCGCGCAATGCTTCGCGCGCTTTGATCACCAGATTGTCGCCATCGAGCGGCACACCGGCGGCAAACGGGCCGGACACCGAGAACGCA
This sequence comes from Mesorhizobium sp. M1E.F.Ca.ET.063.01.1.1, assembly GCF_003998155.1. Taxonomy (NCBI): domain Bacteria; kingdom Pseudomonadati; phylum Pseudomonadota; class Alphaproteobacteria; order Hyphomicrobiales; family Phyllobacteriaceae; genus Mesorhizobium; species Mesorhizobium sp. M1E.F.Ca.ET.063.01.1.1. Next base: position 960 of record NZ_RZSC01000619.1, on the reverse strand, counting down.
TCACGCTCGGCCGGCTCGATCTGCAGCCGGTCGCCGAAGCGGGTGAAGACGACAAGGCTGTCGAGCAGGTGATAGCCGTCGGCGCGCCTGCCGGTCACATGCAGCGCCAGATTGATCTTGGCAGGCGCCAGCCATGTCCGGGACTTGGCCTCGGGCTCCAGAATGTCGGCTGCTGGCGAGATGGCTTCAGTCCTTGGCCAGACGGTACTCGCCGGTCTTCGGATCCTTGACCAGTGTACCCATCGTGCCGTTGGCCGCCTGTTTCTCGGTGCGCCGGATTTTTGCCGTCACACGCTCGGCCTCACGCACGAACGCGCGATAGCCGAAATAGGCGGCGGCGCCGACGACAGCGAAGAAAATGATCTGCGGCATCTCGAAACTCCTCCCGCGTTAGCGCGGCAAGGCCGACCGTACAGGTCGGTCAAGTGACTATGCTAGACACTTTCATGGCCTTTTCAAAGCCCGAAGCGCGCCCACAGCGCGCGCTCTTCCGCCGCATCGATGATGCCGTTCGCGGCGGCCGCCGCGATATCCGGCGCCGAAAAGCGCGAGCCGAACAGGCCGAAGCGGCCGAAAAACCCGCGCGGCGCGGTGATCAGCTTGAGTTGCGTCTTTTCGCCGAAACGGGTCTTGAGCACGCTGCGCATGTCGCCCAGCGCATCGACGAGACCGAGTTCCAGGCCTCTCTTGGCGGTCCAGAACAGGCCGGTGAACAAATCCGGATCGTCCTTCAGCTTCGTGCCGCGCCGCTCCTTGACGAGGTCGATGAAGGTCTCGTGCACTTCGAGCTGCAGCGCCTTCAGCCGCTCGACGTCCTCCTTCTTTTCCGGCTTGAACGGGTCGAGCACGGCCTTGTTCTGGCCGGCGGTGTGGACGCGCCGCTCGATGCCGATCTTCTTCATCAGTTCCGGGAAGCCGAAGGAGGCCGAGACGACGCCGATCGAACCGACGATAGAAGAC
>NZ_RZSC01000618.1:0-3533 GCF_003998155.1 Mesorhizobium sp. M1E.F.Ca.ET.063.01.1.1 | reverse complement strand
CGTGATGTCATAGGCATGGGCCTTCCCGCCTCGCCGGGCGCCGCCACCGGCGAGATCGTTTTTTCGTCCAGCGATGCCGAGGATGCCAAGTTGCAAGGCCGCAAGGCGATCCTTGTGCGCATCGAGACCAGCCCAGAGGATATCCACGGCATGCATGCCGCCGAAGGCATCCTCACCACGCGCGGCGGCATGACCAGCCATGCTGCGGTAGTGGCGCGCGGCATGGGCAAGCCCTGCGTGTCGGGCGCCGGCTCACTGCGCGTCGACTACAAGGCCGGCACGCTGATCTCGATGGGCCAGACCTTCCGCAAGGGCGACATCATCACCATCGATGGCGGCAATGGCCAGGTGCTGAAGGGCGCCGTCGCCATGCTGCAGCCCGAACTGTCGGGCGATTTCGCCGCCATCATGGAATGGGCGGACGCCGCGCGCCGCATGAAGGTGCGCACCAACGCCGAAACGCCGCTCGACGCGCGCATGGCGCGCTCCTTCGGCGCCGAAGGCATCGGGCTTTGCCGCACCGAGCACATGTTCTTCGAGGGCGACCGCATCGTCGCCATGCGCGAGATGATCCTGGCCGATACCGAGAAGGACCGGCGCTCGGCACTCGACAAGCTCCTGCCGATGCAGCGCTCGGATTTCCTCGAACTGTTCGAGATCATGGCCGGCCTGCCGGTGACGATCCGTCTGCTCGACCCGCCGCTGCACGAGTTCCTGCCCAAGACCGAGGCCGAGCTCGCCGAGGTCGCGGCGGCCATGAACGTTTCGGCCGACAAACTCAGGCAGCGCACCGAGGCGCTGCACGAATTCAACCCGATGCTCGGCCATCGCGGCTGCCGGCTCGCCGTCTCCTATCCGGAGATCGCCGAAATGCAGGCGCGTGCCATTTTCGAGGCGGCGGTCGAGGCCGGCCGCAAGGCCGGCGCGCTGGTGGTGCCGGAAATCATGGTGCCGCTGGTTGGCCTGGTGAAGGAGCTGGAATACGTCAAGGCGCGCATCGATGCGGTCGCGCAAAGCGTCATGCAGGAGACCGGCACCAAGATCGAATACCTGACGGGCACGATGATCGAGCTGCCGCGCGCGGCGATCCGCGCCCATGTCATCGCCGAGGCGGCCGAATTCTTCTCCTTCGGCACCAACGACTTGACCCAGACCACTTTCGGCATCTCGCGCGACGATGCGGCCTCTTTCCTTGAAACCTATCGGCAGAAAGGTATCATCGAGCAGGATCCTTTCGTTTCGCTGGACGTTGAAGGCGTCGGAGAACTGGTGCGGATCGCTGCGAAGAAGGGCAGGCAGACACGGTCGGACATCAAGCTCGGCATCTGCGGCGAGCATGGCGGCGATCCGGCCTCGATCCGTTTTTGCGAAGAGGTAGGCCTCGACTATGTGTCATGCTCTCCCTACCGCGTGCCGATCGCCAGGCTGGCTGCAGCGCAAGCTGCCGTGCAGATCGCGAAGTCCGCACCGCGTGGCTGAGAGCCCGCCGCGAGCTTACGCTTTTGTAAGCAAAGTCACGCGAACGTGCGCGTGACGGCCCCCAATCTCGACACTGTTTCCACCCAGTTTCGCGGTCTCGAACCCGCTGGTGTAGAGAAACAGATGTTGCAGATTTCCCCCGCCACATTCCAGTCCATCCTGATCCTGCAGACCAAGTTCATCGGCGATATCGTGCTTGCCTCGACATTGTCGAAGAACCTGCAGCTCCAATATCCAGGCGCCAGGATCGTCTTCCTGTGCGAAGCCCGGTTCGCCGGTTTCCTCACCGCGCACGGTATCGCTTCGGAGGCCGTGACTTTCCGTCGCTCCCATATGCGCGGCACGCCCCTGCAGCGCGGGCGGGAACTCGTTCAGACGGTGCGAAAACTGCGTCGCTATCGCTTCGACATGACCATCGATCTCGCCGATTCGAAGACTTCGCGGATCGTTTCGCGGCTGGTCAATGCAAGGACCCGCGTAGGATATCATCCGACCGAAAAGCCGTTACGCTGGCTTGAGCGCCAACCCGCCAATGTCAGGGCAAAGCCGTTCGGCTATGGCGAACGACACTTTCTTTATCGCTACCTTTCGCCATTGGAGGCGCTCGGCGTGGATCTGCGCGTGCGCGTCCCCGCCATCCGGCCACTGCCATTTGAGACGACACGAGCGGTGACGTTGCTGGACAAGTTCCACCTTCGGCAGAACGCCTTCGTGGCCGTTCATGCCGGAGCCAGCTTTCCCGGCCGCCGCTGGCAGCCCGAGCGCTTTGCCGCCGCGATCGACCGGATAGCGGCCGAGACCGGCCTGAACGTCGTCCTGGTCGGCGGTCCCGACGAGAACGAGGCGACGGACAAGATCATGGCAGTCGCGAAAACGCCGGTCGTCAATCTGGTCGGCGCGCTCTCGCTCGAAGCGCTGCTGGCGCTGCTCAAGGAGGCCCGGCTGTTCGTCGGCAATGAGAGCGGCCCGATGCATATGGCGGCGGCGGCCGGCACTCCGGTGGTCGGCCTGTTCGGGCTGACCAATCCCGTCCGGTGGGGACCGGTCGGCGTGCCCAGCATCTCGTTGCGGCCGTCCATGCCTTGTGACTGCGTCGGCGGCGACTTGTGCCGCCGCACCGATCCGAGCAAGGCGTGTTGCGTCTGGCGCCTGGAGGTGGAACCCGTCGTCGAAGCAGTGCGGGAACTTCTGTCGCGGACCGAAGCGGCCCCTGGAGCACCCGGTCCAGCACATGATCCTTTCCAAAAATCGGAATCGATCTTGCGTCGCTGACATCCGGCTCGAAAAGGATCATGCGCAAGATCAAGGTGCTGCAGCGCCCTTTGTGCGTCCGAGAGGGCGCGCGGCCTGCAGTTCATGCCGCATCGCGGTTTTGGGGATAACGACAAGCATGAAACCAAATGGTCCACGCAAATTGTCGCGTCGTTCCTTTTCAGACGCGAGCCGTCCCGATTTTCGCCTAGATGCGGGTCTTGTTGGCGCCATCTTGCAGTGAACGGCTCAAAGGGCCGGGGCTTGGAAAGAATGACGGATCTGCTTCAGAGATATCTTTGCGCGATCGCACTGTCGGTCGCGGTCGTGTCGGCAGGCAATGCCGCGACGCTGGTCGAGCCCACCCTGCATGTGAAGCCGCAGGGCGGTGGCGGGCGGGTCGCGCTCACGCTCGATGCCTGCGGCGGGAAGACCGATACGCGCATTCTTTCGGCGCTTGTGGAGAACAAGATCCCGGCGACCATTTTCGTCACCGGCATCTGGCTGAAGCGCAACGGTGCGGCCGTCGAGATCATGCGGGCGCATCCGGACCTGTTCGAACTGGAAAATCACGGGGGCCGTCACATTCCTGCGGTCGACACGCCGCGCAAGGTCTACGGCATCAGCAGCGCCGGCAGTCCCGATGCCGTTCAGGCGGAGGTCGAGTCCGGCGCTGCAGCCCTTGGCAGCGCCGGCGGCCCGGCGCCGAAATGGTTTCGCGGCGCCACCGCTGAATATAGTCCGTCGGCAATCGCGATGATCCGCAAGCTGGGCTTCAAGATCGCAGGCTTCTCCATCAATGG
>NZ_RZSC01000617.1:0-3533 GCF_003998155.1 Mesorhizobium sp. M1E.F.Ca.ET.063.01.1.1 | reverse complement strand
GTTCTTTGACGACGAAATCCGTCAATCAACTGGCCCAGAAGGCGGCCAAAGCGCTTGCGACTGAGAAGCGTGTGATTGCCGTAGGTGGGGCAAATGACAGCTTTACGCTGCGGTCAACGGCTGCAGAGTTGTTAGCGGTTGAACGCGTTTTCCGTGAGCACCCGCAGCTGGAGGGCGACCGGATAGCGAGGCGGGAGATTGCCGCGAGACAATCCAACTGCATCGATCAGCTTTATCGGGCGCTTGAAACGGCTTTCGAGAATGCAAGCTGGTACCTGGCGCCTCAGCCGAGCCAAGCCGTCCGCGCACAGTTAACGGTCGTTGCAAGCGCGCTCGCCGACGCAAGTTTCTCGAAGGCGCCGATCATCAAAAGCGAATTGCTCCAGCGCGACAAACCATCATCGAATTCCATGGCTGCTTTGCGCGAACTCGCTCATGCGATGGTCAACTCACATGCGCATGAGCAGCTAGCAATGACCCAGTATCCTGCAGAGCTCGGCCTCTACCTTACCTTGCTTCGACCGTTCGGGCTGCACAAAGAAGTCAAGGCTGGCGTCTTCGGTTTTTCGGATCCGGACGAGAGCCGAGAGGGGGCATCGCTCCGCCCAGCGTGGGACGTAATCGACCTCGCAGGCGAAAAGCCCCTCGATGCTGTCTATGCGGAGTGGGCTCGACCACCCTATGGCATCAAAGCCGGTGTAATGCCCGTATTGGCACTCGCCTACATGCTCGCCAAGCGGGAGAGCGTTGCCGTCTATATTGACGGGGTCTATCAAACAGCAATCGATGATGTCGTCGTCGACAAGCTTTTGCAGAAGCCTGGTCTCTTCCGTTTGAGGCGGATCGATCGGTCCGTGCGCGAAACAGCGTTTCTCAGTGGGCTCGCGCAGCTGCTCAGGGTTGACCATCACGGAGGGTCATTGCCCGTCGCCGCAGCTCTTTTTCAGCGTTTTGAAGAGCTCTCACAATTCGCAAAACGCACCACCAAACTCGATCCTTTAGCGGTGAAAATCCGCGGGATCGTGACGAAGGCAGACGATCCCGAGCGACTTCTGTTTGACGATCTTCCGGCTGCTCTCGGTGAAGAGCTCGCCCCAGAGACCGTCTATCGTGCCCTTCAAGCGGCCGAAGCGAGCTATCCGGCGCTTCTCGAGGAGTTGCGTCTGGCACTTGCAAAGGCGCTCGGAATCGATGCCGTGAGTTTCGCAGGAATTGCGGAACGCGCATCGCTGCTCAAAGGCCTGACGAACGATTACAATTTCGATGCGTTCGCAGATCGCGTCGCGGCGATGGAGCTTGGAAAAGGCGACATCGAGAGCACTGTCAGTGTTCTGTTGCACCGCCCCGCCCGGAATTGGTCGGACAGAGACCGGCAAGAAGCGTTGACGGAAATTGCGCGATACGGGCGCCGTTTCCGGGAGCTCGAGGCTTTGGCAATCGTGCGAGATCGACGCTCCCAGACCGAAGCCTTGGCACTTGTCGTCGGCCTCGACCCAAAAATGCCGCCGTTGATGCGGAGCTTCGAACTGAGCGAAAGCGAAAAGCTAGCCGCCGCAGGAATGGCTGATCGTCTGGTAGCTTCGCTCAGATCAGAAAATGAGAGCGGACGATTGCAGCTTGCTGCCCTTGCGCGTGCAGTCGCCATGACGGCAGCCGATGGCGAAGATGAGGTTGGCAGGCAATGAGTGGGGAACGTCATATCCTCGGTCTCTCGGGCGGGCGCGACAGCGCGGCGCTCGCCGTTTACATGCGACAGCATCATCCAGAGCTGCCCATAGAATATTTCTTCACAGACACCGGTAAGGAACTGCCTGAGGTCTATGGCTTCCTTGATAAGCTCGAAGGCTTCTTGGGTCGGCCGATCCAGCGGCTTAATCCCGATCGTGACTTTGATTTCTGGTTGGACGAATATGGCAATTTTCTCCCGTCGCCCCGTACCCGCTGGTGCACGCGACAGCTGAAACTCCGACCGCTGGAGCAATGGCTGCAAAAGGATCTCGAAAGCGGGACGATCGTCCACTCCTACGTCGCCATCCGCGCCGATGAGCCAAGTCGCGAAGGCTACCAGGCCACACACCCAAACATGCGGGTTCATCTTCCGCTTCGTGAAGCTGGAGTCGATCGCACCGGCGTCATCGAAATACTCGAGCAGTCCGACGTCGGTGAGCCGGCCTACTATCAATGGCGTTCCCGGTCCGGTTGCACATTCTGCTTCTACCAGCAGAAGATCGAATGGGTTCGGCTCGCAGAACATCATCCGGATCGCTTTGCCGAGGCCGTCGATTACGAAAAGACCGCCTTGCGAGACGGCTCGCCGTTCACATGGAGCCAAGGTGAGAGTCTTACGGAGTTGATCTCGCCCGAACGAGTCGAACAGATCAAGTCGGATTACGAAAAACGCCGGGAACGGCTACGGCGCGGCCGGAGGGTCAATCCCTTATCGGGAAAGACCGCAGAGACAATCGACGACGTGTACGGCCTTGACGAAGGGGCCGGCAGCTGCGTTGTTTGCCACAAATGACCATCGGGGGCGATTACCCTAGAATTGCTTCGTCAATCTGTATCGCGAAAGCCTCGCCATTAGCCGGTCGTATGGAAGCGCTGTGATGAAGCGCTTTGAATATTGGATCGAACAGTGTTTCTGGTCCCTTCCAGTCAGCTTTGGAAAGAACCCCTGTGGGGTGACTGCGGTTGACTACAAACCAGAATACCGACGCCAGCTGAAATACATCGGATGCGGCATTGATCTGGTCATCTCGACCAATGCTACGGTTATTTGCTTCTGGAGACATCCAAAATCGCGGACCGACGATTTCCCAGTCAGGGGTCATTCTTTCTTCAGCCGGCAGATCGAACATGTCACATAGGCCGTAATCGCTGAGAACCCAGCGGTCGCCCATAACCAGGATGTTGTCGGGCTTAATATCACGATGGACAGCCCTTCTATGAAGCTCGCCGAGACCGTGTGCAAGTCCGCGGAACTGAGCCAGGAAAATCTCATTCGGAACAGGAGCTCGCTTTACCAGTGATGACAGTGGTTCATTGGCCAGCATCATGACGATATATGGAATATCTTTTATCAGCGGCGATAAACGCGCCCTTCGCTGCTCACCATCTATGCTTCCTGCATCTTGATATGCGATTAAATGGTCATGCCGGATCCCCTGAAGGAGGGTTTTTTCTCGATCAAAACGTTTTCGCCGATGCGCTCGTAGGTCGAGAAGAAACTTGACGGCATACTCGGTACCATCCCCAAGGTCAGTACACCGATGTACAACCCCATTTCCCCCAGCAGCGATTCTCTCGCCAACCTCATATGTCTTTCCGAACGGCGTTCGCAGCTCATCCGGAATAACAATCGTTTCTTTTGCTGAATTTTCGCTGCGGCCAGAGAACAGTAAAGCCATTCAGGCCCCCGCCCTGCATCCGTGCATGCGCCAACAAGCGTTTGAGATTTGGAAGACTTGAGTGTCCACTGGCCAGTCTAATTCCCGCCCGTGGGCGGTATGGTTGTGAAGTGGCTCGCCGCATCC
>NZ_RZSC01000616.1:0-3536 GCF_003998155.1 Mesorhizobium sp. M1E.F.Ca.ET.063.01.1.1 | reverse complement strand
GGCGGCTCAGCCTAGCCACCACTCCCGGCCGGACGGCAGGCGCTCGATCCCCGATGTATCGACGGCGCCGAGCCGCTCCGAAACGCTTCTGCCGCCGACCGCGAGGCCGGGCGCGATCTCCGCCAGCGGCGCCAGCACGAAGGCCCGCTCCAGCATGCGGGGATGCGGCACCTCGAGCCCGGTTTGGTGGATCACCCGATCGCCGAACACCAGGATGTCGATGTCGATCAGACGCGGTCCCCAGCGCTCCTCGCGCACCCGCTTCAGCCGCCTTTCGACGTCCAGGCAAAGGTCGAGCAAGGCGCGCGGCGACAGTGCCGTTTCGATCGCAGCCGCGGCATTGAGGAAATCGGGCTGGTCGAGCTTGCCCCATGGCGGCGTGCGGTAGAGCGAGGAGACGGCGGTGACGCGCGTCCTGTCGTCGCCATCCAGCATGCGCAGCGCCGCGGCCATGGACTTCGCCGGGTCGCCGAGATTGCCGCCGAGACTGAGATAGACGACGCTACTCTGGCCAGACAACGGTCACCTCGACATGATCGAGCACGCCCGGTACAGGGGCGTTCGGCTTGCGCACCGTGATCTCGGCCTTCCTGATCTGCGGAAACCGCGCCGCCAGCGCCTTCGCCACTTCCAGCGCCAGCGCCTCGATCAGGAAACGGCGCTGCCCGGTCACGATCTTCTCGATCACCGTGAAGGCGATGCCGTAATTGACGGTGTCCTCGATGGAATCGTCCTCCAGCGGCCGGCTGGGCTCGACGGTCAGCTCGGCGTCGACATAGAAACGCTGGCCGAGCGTCTCCTCCTCGTCCAGCACGCCGTGCCGGGCAAAGAAGGCGCAGTTCTTCATGCGGATGACATACATGCTCAGCGTCCGGAAGAAAGGTTCTCTCGCGCCAGCATAGCATCGGCCACCGCCAGCGCATCCACGTTGATTGCGACATCGTGGACGCGAAAAAGGTCGGCGCCTTTGAGCCGCAGGATGACGCTGGTGGCCGCCGTTCCAACGGCCCGCTCGGCAGGCTCGCGCCCCGTGACACCGCCGATGAAACGCTTCCGCGACGTCCCCGCCATCAGCGGAAAGCCGAGCGCTGTGAGTTCGGAAAACCGCGCCATCAGATCGAGATTTTCCTCCGTCGTCTCCTTGGCGAAGCCGAAGCCGGCGTCGAGCACGATCTGGCCGTCGGCAACATAGTTGGCGCGCGCGATCTCCAGCGATCTGCGCAGGAACAGGAACTGGTCGTCGATCACGTCCGGGAGTTTCTGGCGCTCGCGGCCTGTGTGCATGATGATCAATCCCGCGCCGGTCTCGGCGGCAACACGGGCTATGCCGGGCTCGCGCTGCAGGCCCCAGACATCGTTGACGATATGCGCGCCGGCGGCAATGGCGCGCCGCGCGGTATCCTCGCGATAAGTGTCGATCGAAATCAGGACGTTGCCCGAGGACGCCAATGCCTCGATGACCGGCAGCACCCGCCCTTGCTCTTCCTCGGCGGTGATCGGTGCGAAACCCGGACGCGTCGATTCCCCGCCGACATCGATGACGGCAGCCCCCTCTTCCACCATGCGGCGCGCCTGCGCCACCGCCTTCTCCGGGGCGATGAACAGCCCGCCATCGGAAAAACTGTCCGGAGTGACGTTGAGGATGCCGACGACGACCGCCTTGGGGCCGAGGTCGAGATGGCGTCCATGCGCGAGCTGCCATCGCCTTGTCGTCATTGTCCATCAACCATGTGTGATCCGCGCGAAATCAATTTCGTTGCGCCGGCAACGGCCGTAAAGCAAGGTGCGTGAAGAGGCAACATGATGAACCGCTCCCCGCTCTGCGCCCTGATGCTCATCCTCGCCGTCATGCCGGCCGGCGCGGCCAGCCTGGTGAAGACCTACAGCTATTTCAGCGTCACCGGCCGCACGCTGGACGATATCGAAAAGCAGCTGACGAAAAACGGCCCCGAGGTGAAGAGTACCGGCTCCAGGCACCCGGGCGCAACGCAGATGGCTTTCACCACCCGCGTCAGCTACGCGCAGACGGCGAATTCCTGCCGGATCGCCAATGCGCAGGTTACCGTGAAGGTCAAGGTCATCCTTCCGGAATGGCGGCGGCCGCGCAAGGCCGATCCTGAAGTCAGGCTGTTCTGGGACACGCTGTCGGCGGACATCAAGCGCCACGAGGAGCGCCATGTCGAGATCGCCAAGAACCACGCGCGCGAACTCGAGGATGCGCTGAGGGCGACCTATCCGCAGAAGACCTGCGAAGCCGCGAAGGCGAAGGCCGCCGAGATCTCGGCCGCCGTCCTCGCCCGGCACGACCGCGCCCAGGTGCAGTTCGACCGCGTCGAAAGCGTCAACTTCGAAAGCCGGATCATCCGGCTTCTGCGCTACCGGATGCAGCGCATCCAAAGCGGCCAATTGCCGCCGGCTTGATCGTTGGAGCGGCGCCCCCGCGAAGGCCAATCCCGCCCTAAACATGGTGCCAGATTCGAAAAACTTTCGAGCGGCGGTCGAAAACGGCCTATATCGAACGACATATATCGGGTTCGCCGGCAGGCGGGCTTCAAGAACAAGAGACCCGAACGACAGGCGGAAGACGCCCGAGCCGGTCGCGTTTGCGGACCGCGAACCAGCCTTTGTTTGAAAGAATGACGCATGGACCAGACCGTCGACAATCGCACGACGATGGGAACGACAACCTCGCCACTGATGAGCGAGAGCGAGAAGAATGCCATCATCGGCGGCGTGCTTTTGTCGATGCTTCTGGCGGCGCTTGACCAGACCATCGTCGCCCCTGCCCTGCCGACGATCGGCCGCGCGCTCGGCCATGCCGAATACCTGCCCTGGATCGTCACCGGCTATCTTTTGACGGCGACCGCGATGGCGCCGCTCTACGGCAAGATTTCCGATGTCTATGGCCGCCGGCCGGTCATCTATGCCGCCGTGCTCATTTTTCTCCTGGGATCGCTGGTCAGCGCTCTCGCCCCCAACATGCTGGTGCTGGTCATCGGCCGCGCCATCCAGGGCGCTGGCGGCGGTGGCCTGTTCGCCCTGACGCAGACCGTCATTGGCGACCTCGTGCCGCCGCGTGAACGGGCCCGTTATGCGGCCTGGATTGCCGGCACATGGGCCGTCGCCAGTGTTGCCGGGCCTCTGCTTGGCGGCACCTTCGCCGAGCACCTGCACTGGTCGCTGATCTTCTGGATCAACCTGCCGCTCGGCTTCCTGGCGATGGCGATCATCAACAGGCCGCTGAAAAAGCTGCCGATCGCCGCGAAACACCACCGCATCGACGGGCTGGGTGCCGTGCTGCTGGTGATCGCCACGGCGCTGCTGCTCCTGGCGCTCAACTGGGGCGGCAGCACCTATCCGTGGTTCTCACTGGAAGTCCTTGGACTGGTGGCTTGCTCGGCCGTGTTCTGGGCGCTGTTCGCGGTCAGACTGCTGCGCGCCGCCGAACCGTTGGTCTCGCTCGAAGTGCTGAGCAATCCGATCGTGCTCGCCGGCACATTGTCGATGTTCCTGCTGCAGGCGGCCAGCATTGGCAT
>NZ_RZSC01000615.1:0-3544 GCF_003998155.1 Mesorhizobium sp. M1E.F.Ca.ET.063.01.1.1 | reverse complement strand
CGACCGCTGCCGCAGCCGGCGAACAATCCCCGCCGAAGTCGGCACGAAGCAAACCGGAGCCGATTTTCGGGGTAGGCAAAGCAGTTGCAAGCCGCTAGACCCGCGCCCGGCCGGCATGGCAGAAAGCCGGTGGTCGTTGGCGGAGACATTGATGCCGGAATATGACGTGCTTTGCATCGGCAATGCCATTGTCGACATCATCGCCCAGTGCGACGAGGCCTTCCTCGAAACCAACGGCATCATCAAGGGCGCGATGAACCTCATCGACACCAGGCGTGCCGAGCTGCTCTACAACCGCATGGGACCGGCGATCGAGGCCTCGGGCGGCAGCGCCGGCAACACGGCCGCCGGCGTGGCGAGCTTCGGCGGCCGCGTCGCCTTCTTCGGCAAGGTGTCGAACGACGCGCTCGGCGAGATCTACACCCACGATATCCATGCCCAGGGCGTGGCCTTCGACACCAGGCCGCTCAGAGGCGAACCGCCGACGGCGCGCTCGATGATCTTCGTCACGCCGGACGGCGAGCGCTCGATGAACACCTATCTCGGTGCGTGTATCGAGCTCGGACCGGAAGACGTCGAAGCCGACAAGGCCGCCGGCGCCAAGGTCACCTATTTCGAGGGCTATCTGTGGGATCCGCCGCGCGCCAAGGAGGCGATCCGGCAGACCGCGAAGCTGGCGCACGCCGCAGGCCGCGAAGTGTCGATGACGCTGTCGGATTCCTTCTGTGTCGACCGCTACCGCGACGAGTTCCTCGAGCTGATGCGTTCGGGCACGGTCGATATCGTTTTCGCCAACAGCCACGAGATCAGGTCGCTCTACCAGACCGCTTCCTTCGAGGACGCCCTCGCCGCCATTCGCAAGGACTGCAAGATCGCCGCCGTCACCCGCTCGGAAAAGGGCTCGGTGATCGTGCGCGGCGACGAGACCGTCCCCATCAAGGCGACGGCGATCAAGGAACTGGTCGACACGACCGGCGCCGGCGACCTCTACGCCGCCGGCTTTCTCTATGGCTACACGACCGGACGCAGCCTCAAGGATTGCGGCGACCTCGGCTCGCTGGCGGCCGGCTTGGTGATCCAGCAGATCGGCCCGCGGCCCCGACAAAACCTGCGCCGCGAGGCCGAGCAGGCGGGGCTGCTGTAGCGCCTCTTACCTCTCCCCCTGTGGGAGAGGTCGGATTGCCCCGATTTGTTCTTCACAAATCGGCTGGCAATCCGGGTGAGGGGTAAGCTGGCGCCAAGCTGGAACACCCCTCATCCGACCTCGCTCCGCGAGGCCACCTTCTCCCACAAGGGGAGAAGGAAGAGCGGCATCTGTCGCGCCGCTGTCATAGATCGCTCCTACAGGCATGGTAGGCGTTCCGTGACTGACATCTCGGGATGCCCGCAACAGTTGGGGTGTCAAAGAAAATGCAAGACAGCAACCTTCACGGTCGCTGCATCTGTCGCCATTGCGATTGCCGCTTTCCGTTGTAGCCGTTCAAAAACCAGCCGCGGCCAGGGGGAGGAGAGCGCGGCACGCAAGACAGACGCATGACCAGATTTCAGAATCCGCCTGAAGGGATTTCGCAGGAGGCCTTGGCCGGCCTGGTGGCCGAAGCGGTGCAACAGGCATTGATGCGGCATGGCATTCTGCTGGACGCGGAAGCCCTGGCCTCCGCCAGCGCGATTGCAGGCAGCGTTGCCGCCGCCCTTCCCTTCCTGTCTCAGACGCAACGGCTCGCAATCACCTCCTTCAAGGGTGGCTGGACCGAGCTGACGTCCGCGTTTTTCCGCGCGATGGCGGAAAAAATCGTGCGGGCAGACCAGGCAGGCGCCGAAAGCGTGGACGAAAGCCCGACGGCGGGGCCTCGCAAATCTGCTTCCCGGCCTTTGGCCGAGCGAGCCTCCGAGCTCCAGTCGATGCTCATCGAAGACTGGGCCGGCGAGGTTGCCGGGTCGACCTACCTGGAAGAAAGATTCCGCATCCCGCGCTCGACGCTGCATCGCTGGCAAAGGCGGGGCGAGGTCATCGCCCTTCGCAAGGGCGGCCGCAAACACGTCTTCCCGCTCGCCCAGTTCGTCGACGGCAGGCCGGCCCCGGGCATAAGCGAGGTGTTGGCGGCGATCACCAATCCGAGGCTGGCCTGGTTCTGGCTCACTCGCCCGTCCGCTGAGTTGGGCGGGCGCATCCCCATCGAAATGCTGCGCGAGGACATGATCGAGGATGTCGTTCGCGTCGCGCGCAGCTTGTCCCGGGCCTGAGTCTGCAGCGTGGCTCCTCGCCTCTGGCTCAACTATTTTCTAGAATTTTAGCCGGCTGTTCTTTCGTCACAAAACTGTAACAAATGGCACATCTGGAACGCCTGTCAGGTAAAATATCCTTTTAGAACGTATACATTGTGCAATATGTGCCATTCTTTCAAATATGTGACGTGATATTTACGCAACAAGACTTCCATAAGAGTCCAGAAGCCGTTTTTCCGACACAATCTCTGTTGTGAACGACAGCTAATTAGGCCATGTCGAAGGCGAAGAAGCGGCGCCGGTGCGCGGCTTTTTCAACGATGGGGACGGGGTGGCAAAAAAGCCGGATGGCATGCCGAGCCTGTCTTGAACCTTTGACTGGAGATTCAAGAAAATGAACATCAAGAGCCTTCTTCTCGGCTCCGCTGCGGCGCTGATCGCAGTTTCGGGCGCCCGCGCCGCCGACGCGGTCACCGTCGCCGAGCCGGAACCGGCCGAATACGTCAAGATCTGCGACGTGTACGGGGCCGGTTACTTCTACATCCCCGGCACCGAAACCTGCCTGCGCATCGGCGGCTATGTCCGCTATGACATCGGCCTCGGCGACGTCGGCTCGTTCGACGGCGCGAAGTCGTTCGACCACCAAGACGGTGACCAGCAGGACACCTGGAAGAAGAACGCCCGCTTCACCTTCAAGACCTGGACCGGCCAGGAAACCGAGCTCGGCACCTTGAAGACTTACACCGAAATGCGCTTCAACTTCGGCAACAGCAACGGCTATGGCACCGTCGTCTCCGGCAATCCCGCCGTCGACAAGGGCGTCACGGTGAAATTCGCCTGGATCCAGCTCGGCGGTCTCCGCGTCGGTAAGGACGAATCGGCCTTCGATACGTTCATCGGCTACGCCGGTAGCGTCATCCAGGATACGCTGGTGCCCTATGGCGATTTCGATACCAACGTTGTCCAGTACTACTTCGACGCCGGCAATGGCTTCTCGGCCGTGGCTTCGCTCGAAGAAGGCTCCGGCGTGGTTGGCACGATCGATAGCTACGTTCCGCATGTCGTCGGCGGCGTGAAGTACACGCAGGGCTGGGGTGCGATCACCGGCGTCGTCGCTTACGACAGCAACTACGAAGAGGTGGCCGGCAAAGTTCGCTTGGACATCAAGCCGATGGACAACCTGTCCCTGTTCATCATGGGCGGCTATGGCACTGACGACAACCTTAACGATGATGCGGGTAACGTTATCGACGCCCACGGTCGCGGCTTCTACAAGCAGTGGAGCGGCAACTGGGCGGTGTGGGGCGGTGGTACCTAT
>NZ_RZSC01000614.1:0-3550 GCF_003998155.1 Mesorhizobium sp. M1E.F.Ca.ET.063.01.1.1 | reverse complement strand
TTCGTCGATGGCGCTGTTCCTGCAACGGCGGCGGTTGGCGAAAGCGGGCGCGCATCCGATCTCCCCCCTTGCGGGGGAGATGGCCGGCAGGCCAGAGGGGTTGTCTCGCGTAGAGCGCCAGCTTTGTTTCTCGCCACGGAAAGCGCCGGCGCTCCACGCGCGGCGACCCCCTCTGTCGCCTTTGGCGACATCTCCCCCTCAAGGGGGGAGATTGGCCGCTTCAATTGCCCCAGATGCCCTGGCCCGGATCAGGCCAGGCCTGAGATGGCGGCTGCCCGGTCGTCATCGAGGTGTCGACATTGGCCGGCTTGGCTGCCTCATGCTTGCGGATCGAGGCGGTGAGCCCGCGGTCGACGCCGGCAGTCGGCTGGTTGGCGCTGTCGGCGCCGTAGTGGTCGCTGCCCGCGAAGGCGGAGCCCATGGCGAGAAGCAAGGCGGCGGTGGTGAGTGCGATCCTGGTCATTTCAAAAGTTCCTGTCGTTGCGTTTGGATGGGAGTTTTCGAGGAAGGGTCGTGTGCAGTCACTTGCCCCACAGGCCGTCGCCATTGTGCCGGGCGATCATGTCGGCGACCGTCTCGCCGGAGCCGGTCGCCACCGAAGCCTGGTGATGCGCCACGTCCCGCACGCGGATCGAACTGGTCATCATATGATCGGCGCCGGCGGTCTGCTGGTTGGCACCGTCGGAGCCGTAATGGTCGCTGCCGGCAGAGGCGCTGCCCATGGCAGCGAAGAGCATGGCGGCCGTGACGAATGCGATCCTGATCATCTCAGTGTTCCTTGTCCTGTCGTTTCATCGGCGGCGCCTTGGGAGGATGGCCCCGCTGCCGACAAAGACCCGGAACGGCCCGGATTTATTCCCGGGCGAAATCTCTTCTTCGCTGGTCGTTTCGCCACCGCGGCCGTGAGCTCACCCGAAAAAACTCATCTCGAACAATGGATTAGAAGGAGCTTCCATCCGGCTGATTCAGGCCGCCCCATAGCCGGCTCCAGAAAAAAGCGGTGGGGCGAACCCTCGTCCCTACAGGCATCACCGCTTCGTGATGAATGCTCGATCGAACGCATGCAAAAGCCGGCCCAACGGATAGCCGGCGCTACAAAAACAGAGCGGCGGGACAAGCCCGCCGCTTTGAGGTCTATCGAAGATCGGAACCGGTTAGCGGTTGCCGAACAGGTCGCGGTCGGCGCCCTGGGTCAGCGGCTTCTGGACATTCGCATCCGACTTCTTGACCGAAGCGGTGTACGAGGTGTCGACCGAAGCGGCCGGCTGGTTGGCGTTGGCCGAGCCGTAGTTGTCGGAGCCGGCGAAAGCGGCACCGGTGGCAACGAGAAGGGCGGCCGCGGTAAGAGCGATCTTGGTCATTTTAGGTACTCCAGATTTGAATGTTGATGCTTGGTTGGTTCGGGACGGACGCCGGTTTAGCGGCCCCAGATGCCCTGGCCGGATTCCCGCTGGTTCTGATCGGGCGTGATCTTGAGATCGCGCTGTTCGAACTTGCGGATCGAGCCGGTGATGCTGCGGTCGATGTTGTCGCCGGACTGGGGCGTGACCGACTGGGTGACGGCTGGCTGGTTGACGTTGTCCGAACCGTAGTGGTCGCTGCCGGCGAAGGCGCTGCCCGTGGCAATGAGAAGAGCCGCAGCGGAAAGAGCAATCTTGTTCATTTTGGGTGCTCCAGATTTCAAAAGTCCTGTCCGTCTAGTGGCGTGCCTTGGTGGAAAATCGCGTCGCTCGGACAATACCGAAATGGGTCGGTCCTGTTGCCATTTCCAATCACGAAAATTTGTGAACCGAACCGTTCGGTTCGACCTTTAATTTGCGTGAGCGGCGCAGTTGCCACATTCTTCTTATGCAATATCAATGGCTTGCAGAAAGGGCTGCGCGATATAGCCCCACGGATCAGCCAGCCAGCGTTCAACTCGACTACACGAACCGTCAACATAAATTGAACCGAACGGTTCGGTTTTATCCCCGATTCAACCAATGAGTCGGCTCAACAGCCGCCGTGACGCGGTCGTGACTGCGGAGGAGCCGGAGTTTGCCTTGTAGGCGGATCGATATTATCGGTTGCTTCGAGGATCGAATTCGGACGCCGCCGCGCGCTCGCCGGGGCCGGTGCCGTCCCTGGAGTGAACAACGACAGAGATGCGGCTCCTGCTTGTCGAAGACAATCGCGAATTAGCCGATTGGCTGAGCAAGACGCTGCGCCAGGCGAGCTATGTCGTCGATGTCGTCCATGACGGCGAGGATGTCGAGCATGCGCTGGCGGCCGGCGACCATGCGCTCATCATTCTCGACCTCGCGCTGCCGCGCATGAGCGGGATGGAGGTGCTGAAGCGGCTGAGAGCGCGCGGCAACCCGGTGCCGGTGATCGTGCTCACCGCCAATGCCAGCCTCGACGGCCGGGTCAAGGGCCTCAACGAAGGCGCCGACGACTATCTGGCAAAGCCGTTCCAGATCGAGGAGTTGGAAGCGCGCATTCGCGTGCAGTTGCGCCGCGCCAACGACCGGACAGCACCAATCATTTCCTGCGGCGACCTCGTCTTCGACACCAACACCAGGCTGTTCTCGCTTGCCGGCGAGACGCTGGCGCTGACGCCGCGCGAGCATGCGGTGCTGGAGCAACTGGTGGTCAAGGCCGGGCGCACGGTGAGCAAGGCGGCGCTGTCAGCGGCGATCTATGACTTCGAAACCGACGCCGACCCCAGCGCCATCGAGATCTATGTGCATCGGCTGCGCAAGAAGCTGGAAGGCTCGCGCGTTCAGATCGCCACCTTGCGCGGCCTCGGCTATCTGCTGCGCCATGAAGACTAGTTGCGATGCGGATTAACAGCCTCCGCCTGCAATTGCTGGCCTGGGTCGTGCTGCCGCTGGCCGGGCTCGCTACCGTCAATCTGTGGACCAGCCATGGCAATGCGCTTGCTACCGCCGATCTGGTCACCGATCGCATGCTGCTCGGATCGGCCCGAGCGATCGCCGAGCAGGTGGCGATGGACGACGGCGTGCTCTTTGCCACCATCCCGCCGGCGGCGCTCGAGATGTTCGATACAGGCGACCGCGACAGCGTCTACTATCACGTCGAGACCGCCGGCGGACGCCTGCTCACCGGTTATCCCGACCTGCCCCAGGCGTCGCAACGCGGCAGCATCGAAGCTTCCTACCGCGATCGCCGGCTCCGCCTCCTGACCCTCAGCCAGGCGGTGATCGGCGCCGGCGCGGATTCACCGATCAAGGTCACGGTGGGCGTCACGCTTGCCGGGCATGACGCGATGGTGAAGCGTCTGTGGCTCAGCGCCTTCGCCCAGCAGTTGGCCCTGGTAGCGATCGCCGGCGTGTTCGTGCTGCTTGGCCTGCACCGCGGCCTTGCGCCGCTGATCCGGCTCCGCGATGCCGTGCGTTCGCCAAGCCGCAGCGAGCTCGACCCGGTCGAGGTTCCCGG
Organism: Mesorhizobium sp. M1E.F.Ca.ET.063.01.1.1; assembly: GCF_003998155.1. Lineage (NCBI taxonomy): Bacteria > Pseudomonadati > Pseudomonadota > Alphaproteobacteria > Hyphomicrobiales > Phyllobacteriaceae > Mesorhizobium > Mesorhizobium sp. M1E.F.Ca.ET.063.01.1.1. The sequence continues at coordinate 112 of NZ_RZSC01000614.1, read as the reverse complement.
CGCGCAAAGCGAGATCAGGCCGCTGATCGACGCGCTCAATGCCTATATGGCGCGCGTGCGGGCGCAGATGGCGGCGCAGCGCCGCTTCATTGCCAATGCCGCGCACCAACTG
>NZ_RZSC01000613.1:0-3551 GCF_003998155.1 Mesorhizobium sp. M1E.F.Ca.ET.063.01.1.1 | reverse complement strand
GCCTCGCCGCGCAGGTGGTAGGCGCCATGACCGCGACCGCGCCGATGACGGTGATGGCGAGGCGGTAGTCGATGTGCGCCTCGAACACGGTCGCGGTCATGGCGCCTACCACCTGCGCGGCGAGGCTTGCCGAAACCATCAGGCCGACGGTGCGGCCGTCGATGCCGAACTCGGCGCCGAGCGGCTCGAGAAAGGCCCAGACGGCGCCGAAGAACATGAAATAGCAGAAGATCGAAAGCAGCGCGGTGATCGCCGGTATGGTGAGCACGTTGGCAAAATGCTCTTCCTTAGGCAGGTCCGCATAATCGTCCGGCACGGTCCAGGCGACGACGAGCGACAGAAGGCAGACCACGCCAAGCGCGATGAAGCCGCCGGCCGAGCCGGCCGCGGGCACGGCATAGAGCGCAAGCAGCAGCGCCAGCGCGCATTGCGCCAACGTCTGCAGCGTGACGAAATAGCCGCCGATGCGCTCGGCCCGGCGCGAGCGGGCGATCAGCTCGGTGGCGACCGCGACCAGGCCGCCCTCCGCGAGCCCCGCCAGGGTGCGCGCGCCAATCAGCGCATTGGGGCTTGCGGCATAGGCCGTCCAGAAATTGGCGAGCGCGAGCAGGACGAGGAGCACAGCGCTCTTCCAGCGCATGCTGCGCGCCGACAAGAGCATCGCCACGATCGCGGAGCCTATGGCGATCGCGATCATCTCCGCGGTGGCGACCAGCGCCAGCTCGTCGCCGGTGACATGGCCTTCGCTGTAGAGCGCGCCGAGCAGCACCGGCTGCAATCCGAGGATGAGCAGACCGACCGAACCGATCCAGAGCGCCGAAGCGAGTTGCAGGCCGGTCGGATTGCCGACCAGCCAGTCGCTATCTTCCGATTGCACGGCATCGGTGACAGTCACGAGCGCTCTCCCTTGCAGCCCGCATGAAAAACTGACAAGTTGTCAGCATTTGACGAAACTGATACTTGATCAGTTTGTTGTCAACCGCGAAATCGCAGCTCTCACCGAGAGATTTGGCGCATGACGGAAGCAAGACGAACGGCGACGGAACCTCGGCGCAGGCCCAAGCAGGAGCGCAGCCGCGAGCGCATCGACGCGATCCTCGCCACGACCATGCGGCTGATCGGCGAGAAGGGCATCGACGCGGTGACGATGAAAGAGGTCGGCGCGCTGGCCGGCGGGCCGATCGCCACCGTCTACCACTATTTTCCCTCGAAATCGGCGATTCTCGCCATGCTCTACGAGCGCTTCTCGGAGGAGAGCCGCGCGCGGCTCAGCGAGATCATCGCCAATGTGCGGCAGCGCGACGATGTGATCCCGGCGGCCGACCGGCTGCTCGACGATTATCGCGGCCGCGTCGCCGGCGATCCGGCAATCCAGGATCTGCAGAACGCGATCCAGGCCGACAAGGCACTCAAGAATCTCGACATCGCCGAGACCAGGCGGCAGGCGGAGATGTTCTGCGAGACGGTCGCGCCGCTGATCGAGCCGGACCGGCGCGAGGCTTTCGCGCGCATCGTGTTCCTCATCTTCCAGCTCGCCGGCGGCGTCGTGCGGCTGGCGCTGACGCAGGACGAGGCGGAGGGGCGGCGCACGATCGAGGACTATCGCTCGATCATCCATGCGCAATTGCGGTTGTTTTTGTAGCTTTTGGCTTTTGCGAAGAATGGAGGCGTCGAGTTCCTTCGCGCCCCCCTCTGTCCTGCCGGACATCTCCCCCACTTGGGGGGAGATCGGACGTCACCACGGCTTTCGCCAATCGCCAACGCTGGAAGAGAATCCACCAGCCAATCGACGGACACCCTCACCCTTGGCGACAGTTGGCGGCTGCGTGGATAGAGCACCGCGATCGGCGGATGATCGGCAAGCACTTCGATCAAGCGGCCTGCCTCAATGTCGGCGGCGAAGCGAAACACGGCGCTTCTATTTTGATACGCCCATGCAATCCGCCTTTTTCGGCATCGCGTCATGCGCAGAAAAATTTCGCGCCATTGCCCCTTCCCGCGCGCCTTGACTCTGGCAAGGCGCCAGCCTATTTCAGCGCCACGTTAGCACTCGCCTTAGGTGAGTGCTAACTCATATCCGGCCTCGCCGGATGGAGGAACAGTTCTCACCGTTCTCATTCGAGGAAGAAAACATGGCAAAGTCCAAGTTCCGCCCGCTTCATGACCGTGTGGTCGTTCGCCGGGTCGAATCCGAATCCAAGACCGCCGGCGGGATCATCATCCCGGATACGGCGAAGGAGAAGCCGCAGGAAGGCGAGATCATCGCCGTCGGCTCCGGCGCCCGCGACGAAAACGGCAAGCTCGTGCCGCTCGACGTCAAGGCCGGCGACCGCATCCTGTTCGGCAAGTGGTCGGGCACTGAAGTCAAGCTCAATGGCGAGGACCTTCTGATCATGAAGGAATCCGACATCATGGGCATCATCGGCTGAATATCGGTCTCTCCATCAACTGAATTATCGGGCTCTGTCCGAGCCCCTGTCAGGAGCTAACTATGGCTGCAAAAGACGTAAAATTCTCCCGCGATGCCCGTGAGCGCATGCTGCGCGGTGTCAACATCCTCGCCGACGCGGTGAAGGTCACCCTCGGTCCGAAGGGCCGCAACGTCGTCATCGACAAGTCGTTCGGCGCCCCGCGCATCACCAAGGACGGCGTCACCGTCGCCAAGGAGATCGAGCTCGAGGACAAGTTCGAGAACATGGGCGCGCAGATGGTGCGCGAGGTCGCCTCGAAGACCAACGACATCGCCGGCGACGGCACGACCACGGCGACCGTTCTCGCCCAGGCCATCGTCCAGGAAGGCAACAAGGCCGTTGCCGCCGGCATGAACCCGATGGACCTCAAGCGCGGCATCGACCTCGCCGTCGGTGAAGTCGTCACCGCTCTCGGCAAGGCCGCCAAGAAGATCAAGACCTCCGAGGAAGTCGCCCAGGTCGGCACGATCTCGGCCAATGGCGACGAGTCGGTCGGCAAGATGATCGCGGAAGCGATGCAGAAGGTCGGCAACGAAGGCGTCATCACCGTCGAGGAAGCCAAGACCGCCGACACCGAGCTGGAAGTCGTCGAAGGCATGCAGTTCGACCGCGGCTACCTGTCGCCCTACTTCGTCACCAACGCCGACAAGATGGTCGCCGATCTGGAAGACGCCTACATCCTGCTGCACGAGAAGAAGCTCTCCAACCTGCAGGCCATGCTGCCGGTCCTGGAAGCCGTCGTTCAGACCTCGAAGCCGCTGCTCATCATCTCGGAAGACGTCGAAGGCGAGGCTCTGGCCACGCTGGTCGTCAACAAGCTGCGCGGTGGCCTGAAGATCGCCGCCGTCAAGGCTCCGGGCTTCGGTGACCGCCGCAAGGCCATGCTGGAAGACATCGCCATCCTCACCGGTGGCCAGGTCATCTCGGAAGACCTCGGCATCAAGCTCGAGAATGTCGGCCTCAACATGCTCGGCCGCGCCAAGAAGGTGTCGATCTCCAAGGAGAACACCACCATCGTCGACGGCGCCGGCAAGAAGGCCGAGATCCAGGGCCGCGTCGCCCAGATCAAGCAGCAGATCG
>NZ_RZSC01000612.1:0-3555 GCF_003998155.1 Mesorhizobium sp. M1E.F.Ca.ET.063.01.1.1 | reverse complement strand
GCGCCAGATGCTCGATCATTTCCAGGCGCAGCGGATGGCCGAGCGCCTTGGCGACGACCGCGAACTGCTCGTAGAGCGCCTGTTTCGGATTGCGGATTGACATCGGCCTTTCTACCGTCATTCAATAGAATAATTGAATGACGGTTTCGACCATTGCTGTCAAGCCGGGCTGCTCGCACGGGTTGGCGCACGGCGCGGAGGAAAAGCGATGATTCTCAGGCAGTTCCTGCATACCGACCCGGTTGCCGCTTCCTACCTGTTCGGCTGCGGCGGCAAGGCTTCCGCGGCGGTCGTCGACCCGGTCGGCGACATCGCGCCCTATGTCGAGGCCGCGCGCGCGACCGGCATGCGCATCCTCTACGTCGTCGACACGCATATCCACGCCGACCATATCTCGGCCGGGCGAGCGCTGGCCGAGGCGACCGGCGCCGAATACGTGCTGTTCGAAGGCGCCGAGGCGGGCTTCCCGTTCCGGCGGGTGAAGGACGGCGAGGTGCTGGAGCTCGGCAATGTGACGGCGACCGTGATGCATACGCCGGGCCACACGCCGGAGCACCTCAGCCTCCTTGTCACCGACCGGACCCGGTCGACCGAACCCTGGTTCGTGCTCACCGGCCACACGCTGATGGTCGGCGATCTCGGCCGCACCGAGCTTGCCTCGAGTGCCGAGGACGGCGCCCGGGCGCTCTATGCCAGCGTACGACGGCTGAAGGAACTGCCCGACCATATCGAGGTGCTGCCGGGCGCCTATTCCGGGTCGGTGTGCGGGCGATCGCTGAGCGGCAAGCCGACATCGACGATCGGCTTCGAACGGCGCTTCAACAAGGCCTTCCGCATCGAGGACGAGGACCAGTTCGTCGCCGCCATGACCTCCGACATCCCTCCCCCGCCGCCGAACGCCGCCAAAACCCGGGCCGCGAACGCCGGAGCGCAATCTTGAGCGCAGTCGCATCCGGCGTCGCGCTCGGCCTCAAGGCCAACTGGAAGCAATTCGCGTTGCTGGTGCTGATCAACGCCTTCGTCGGCGGCATGGTCGGCATCGAGCGGACCGTCGTGCCGCTGATCGGCGCGGAGGAATTCGGCGTCGCTTCCACCACGCTCGTCACCTCCTTCATCGTCAGCTTCGGCGTGGTCAAGGCCTGCGCCAATCTCGTCTCCGGACAGCTTGCCGACACATGGGGCCGCAAGCGGGTGCTCGTCCTCGGCTGGCTGTTCGGCCTGCCGGTGCCTTTCATAATCATCGCGGCGCCGAGCTGGGGCTGGATCGTCGCCGCCAACGCGCTGCTCGGCATCAACCAGGGGCTTGCCTGGTCGATGACGGTGATCATGAAGGTCGATCTGGTCGGGCCGAAATCGCGCGGGCTCGCCGTCGGCCTCAACGAGTTCGCCGGCTATCTCGCCGTCGGCATCACCGCTTTTCTCACCGGCTATCTGGCAAGCCGCTACGGGCTGCGCCCGGTGCCGATCTATCTCGGCGTCGGCTACGCGATCCTGGGCGCCGCGCTGTCGATCCTTCTGGTGCGCGACACGCGCGAGCATGTGCGGCTGGAATTGGCCAACCATCCCAAAGCTGCTTCCCCGCTCGGCTTCCGAGAGATCTTCTTGCTGACCTCCTTTCGCGACCGCAACCTGTTCGCGGCCTCGCAGGCGGGCCTCGTCAACAATCTCAACGACGGCATGAGCTGGGGGCTCTTTCCGCTCTTCTTCGTCGCCAATGGGCTCGGCGTCGAGCGGATCGGCATCCTCAAGGCGGTCTATCCTGCCGTCTGGGGCGTGTTCCAGGTCGCGACCGGGCCGCTCAGCGATCAGTGGGGCCGCAAGGGCCTGATCGTCGCCGGCATGTGGGTGCAGGCGGCGGGACTTCTCACCACCGCCATGACGCGCGATTTCGGCTGGTGGCTGCTGGCGAGCCTCCTTCTCGGCCTCGGCACGGCGATGGTCTATCCCAGCCTGATCGCTGCGGTGTCGGACGCCTCGCATCCCTCCTGGCGGGCGCGCTCGCTCAGCGTCTACCGTTTCTGGCGCGACCTCGGCTATGCGATCGGGGCGCTGTCGGCGGGCCTGATCGCCGACTTCTTCGGCTTCGCTGTTGCGATCGCAGCAATCGCGGCGCTGACCTTCCTGTCCGGCGCGATCGTGGCGGTGGCGATGCGTGAGACGGCGCGTTAACCCCAATCGCAAGGCGACGGATAACACCACTGCGTAAAATTCCGCGTTTACGATATCCGAAGCTTCGTGCTGCTAGAGTTCGGCCCGTCCGATACTATGGCGCAGGTGAATTTTCCTCGAGTTCGTTCATGAGCAGCCCGATGCGCATGCCGTGGGTGGACACGGCAAAAGGTCTTTCGATCATCCTGGTGGTGATGATGTATTCCGCCTACAACACCGGTGAATACACCGGCGGCGTCGGCTTCCTCCATTACGCCATCGGCTTTGCGACGCCTTTCCGCATGCCGGAATTCTTTCTGATCTCAGGCCTTTTCCTGTCGCAGGTGATCGACCGGCCATGGCGGCGCTATATCGACCGGCGCGTCGTGCATTACCTCTATTTCTACGTGCTGTGGGCGATCATCTCGATCGGGCTGAAGATCGGCATCTTCAGCCGCGATCCAGCCGGCATGCTGCACGACCTCGCGATGGCCGTCGTCCAACCCTATGGCGTGCTGTGGTTCATCTACATGCTGGCGGTGTTCGGCATCGTCGCGCGCGTCCTGCGCGAGCTTCACGTGCCGCACTGGATCGTCATCTTGGCTGCTGCCGCGCTGCAGATGTGGGCGCCGCGTCCAGATAGCTATGTCTTCGAGCAGTTCGCGGCTTATTTCGTGTTCTTCTATCTCGGCTTCGTCATGGCGCCGCTGGTGTTCCGGCTCGTTGCGTGGACGCAAGCCCGTCCGGCGATCGCCGTCGCCGGATTGGTCGTGTGGGCGACCGTCAACGGCCTGCTCGTCTATTCGCCGGGTTATGCCGTTCAGCCGGTCGGCATGCAGATGGGTCTTGCGGCATGGCCGCCGCTGCATCTTGCGCTGGCCGTCGCGGGCGCGGTGGCGCTTTGCGTGCTGGGTGGCTTCCTGTCGAAATTCGCTTCGATGGAATGGCTGCGCTGGCTCGGGGAGCATTCGCTGGTCGTCTATGTCGCCTTCACCATCCCAATGTCGATCTTCCGCGGTCTGGCGCTCGCCAGCGGCCTTCTGACCGACACCGGAATGCTCAGCCTCGCGGTGCTGCTCGTCTCGGTCATCAGCCCGGTAGTGCTCTACTTCATCATCAAGCGCACCGGCTTCGGAAACTTCCTGTTCGAGCGGCCGGCCTGGGCGCATATCGACAGGCCGAATGCCGGCCAGGTCTCAAACAAGGGCGTTGCCCAGCCGGCGCGCGAGGCGGCCTGAGGCCGCCTGTTTCGTCTCGGTCAGCCGCCGGCTACGGTTGCTTGCCAGCGTGTCCGGGACGGCGCACGGCCTTGATCTTGCCGCTGCTGCCGCCGCCGCAGAAGAAGCAGCCGCCACCATCGGATTCCAGTCCAGACACACCGGAGGGCATCGCTACCTCCTGCAGCAC
>NZ_RZSC01000611.1:0-3573 GCF_003998155.1 Mesorhizobium sp. M1E.F.Ca.ET.063.01.1.1 | reverse complement strand
GGACTACAATCTGGTGCTCGACGCGCCAGCGCGACACCGAGCCCGTGCGCTGCCGCGTCGAGCACCAGATTGTAGTCCTCGAAGCGCCGGTCCTGCGGGCGAGGCCGGTAGTCGACATCCTGCGCCGCGAACCAGGCGCGCCAGCCGGAGGCGTCGGAATCGTTGATCAGCGGGAATTTGAGCAGCCGCGCCGGGTCGCCTTTGCCGATCTCCTTCGCCAGTTCCCGCGAGGCGATCGGAAAGATCTGCTCCTCGAAAAGCTGCACCGAGACGCGGCCGGGAATGCGGCCGCGCCCGCAGCGCACGGAAAGGTCGATGCCTTCGTCGGCAAGGTCGGCCTGCCGGTTGTCGACATCGAGCACGATGCGAAGCCGGGTCGGGTGGTTTTCCAGCGCCGCCATGCGCGGCATCAGCCACAGCCCGCTCACCGAAGGGATCGAGGCCAGCCGCACCACGGCGGTGCCGCGCGGCTCGACCCAGCGGTCGGAATTGACCGAGATCAGCGCGAAGGCTTCGGTGGTGCGAAGATGCAGCCGGTTGCCCTCATTGGTCAGCGTCACGCCGCGCGCGTTGCGCTCGAAAACCTTGAGCCCCAGCCAGTCCTCCAGCTTGGCGATCTGACGGCTCACCGCACCGTGCGTGAGGTTGAGCTTTTCGGCCGCCGCCGAGAAGCTTCCGGTACGCGCCGCGGCGTCGAAAGCGCGCAAAGTCTCCAGCGGAAGCATTGGGTTCGAGCTGTGATCCATGCTCACAGCTGACCCTCGAATTGCTCGTTTGTCAATCGGTCTGCAATGGCGTTTTCTGTGCTCATGGCACTGAAAAACGAGGAAACGGCGATGAGCGCTTACACCGGCACGTTGAATGAGACACAGCGCATAGACACCACTGCAGCCGTCGCAGTGGCGCTGACGGTGGCCGGTTGGGCCTCGGCCTTCCCGGCGATCCGCGCCGGCCTTGCTGCTTTCCAGCCGCTGGAACTCGGCGCGCTGCGCTTTGCCATCGCGGCCGTGCCGGCGGCTATCTTCCTGGCGGTCAAGCGCCCGGCGCTGCCGAGACTCGACGAATTGTGGCGTTTTGGCTTCGGCGGCGCGATCTTCGTCGCGCTCTATACCGCCATGCTCAATTTCGGCGAGCTGACCGTCTCGGCTGGCGCCGCAGGCTTCATCATCAATGTCAGCCCGATCTTCACCGCGATCATGGCGATGGCGCTGCTCGGCGAGCGCTTTTCCGGCATGGCCTGGATCGGTACGATTATCTCCTTCACCGGCATCGGCATCATCGCGGTGGCCGACGGGAACGGCCTGCATTTCAATGCCGGCGCGCTGCTGGTGCTGGGTTCCGCACTGTGCTCGGCCGTCAACACCATCGTCCAGAAGCCGCTCTTTGCCCGCCATCATCCGCTGACCATTGCGGCTTCCAACATGGTGCTCGGCGCGCTCTGCCTGTCGCCCTTCCTGCCGGAAGCGTTTTCGCAGGCCGCGGTCGCCGACACCGCCGGTCTCGGCGCCGTCATCTATCTCGGCGTCGTGCCCTCGATGATCGCCTACGCCGCCTGGGCGACCGCGCTGTCCCGCCTGCCTGCGGCACGGGCCTCGAACTTCCTCTATCTCGTCTCGCCAACCTCAGCCCTGATCGGCTTCTTCTGGCTGGGCGAAGTGCCGTCGCTGCTCGGCATCCTCGGCGGCGCGCTGGCTCTGGGCGGCGTCATCGTGGTGAATTTAAAGCGGTAAATCAGAGAGTTATCACCGTTTCACGACTTGATTGATGAGTTGCGATCCGCCACCGATGACCTCTGTGATGCAGGCGTAAGGCAAGCTATCCTGACCCGACTTGATGAGGGGATCGGGATGGGAAGAGGGTTCATAACCGCGGTTTTCTGTTTGCTCATGCCGACCGAAAACGCCGTCGCGGGCTTGTACCAGGTGGAGAACTACGAAGGTTCGATCGGACCGAACCCGGTCCATCTCTCGCTGCAGAGATATGCTCACTTCGGCAGCGGCATCACTGTCGAGGGAAGCTATTTCTACGACGCCAAGCAAAGCCCCATCGCGATCTACGGCACGGCCGACGGCTCAAGGCTCACGCTGTGCGAGATTGCGGACGACAAGCAATTTCAACGCGTTCTCGTGATGGGATCAAAAACGCCCGTCGATACGGCCGGATGCCCATTCTCCCTCGATGTCGGCGAAAGCGGCGCTACGGGGAACTGGAGCAAGGACACGGACAAATTTCCCGTTACGCTGAAGAAGGTCGCCAGCCTCGACGATACCGGCGAGGGCAAGATCGACGGAACCGTCGAGATTCCCTTCTGGGCCGAGACGGCCAGCGACCGGTTTGCCGGAATCTACACGACATCCGATGCCGGCATCTGCATGACCAAACTGCAAATCATCAACAAGAAGAAAAAGAAAGTCGTTCAGGAGATCGGGTTCGACGATGAGGACTGCAACGCCGGTATGTCGACGACGCCCATTTATATGAACGTGGAAAAATGGGTGGAGGGAGGCAAGGACATCATTTCAGTAAATTTTGGAGGTGGCAAATTCGCAGGCGCGGACGACTATGTCCTCGACCCGAAGACAAAAAAATACCATCTAAAGAAATGATATTCAGGCGCATGCTGCCAACCCTGCTGTTGCGCAACGAGCCAGGGGACGCTCACCTCCGCCCGAACAGCCGTTCGATATCGGCGAGCTTCAATTCGATATAAGTCGGGCGGCCGTGGTTGCAGGTGCCGGATCCCGGCGTCGCCTCCATCTGGCGCAGCAGCGCGTTCATCTCCTCGGCCTTGAGCAGCCGGCCGGAACGCACCGAACCATGGCAGGCCATGGTCGCGGCGATTCTGTCCAGCCGCTCCTTCAGCGTCTCGACCGTGTCGTTGTCGGCGATCTCGTCGGCGAGGTCGCGCACCAATTGCTGCACGTTGGTTTCGCCGAGCATCGAGGGTGTCTCGCGCACGGCCACCGCACCCGGTCCGAAGCGCTCGAGGCCAAGGCCGAATTTGGCCAGCGTCTCGGAATGCAATGCCAGCCGCTCGGCGTCCTCTTCGGGCAGGTCGACGATCTCTGGCAGGAGCAGCATCTGCGAAGGCACGGCGCGCGAATGCAGCGCATTCTTCAGCGCCTCGTAGACCAGCCGCTCATGCGCGGCATGCTGGTCGACAATGATGAGCGAATCCCTCGTCTGGGCGACGATGTAGTTCTCATGCACCTGCGCGCGCGCCGCGCCCAGCGCCATGCCGAGCAGCGCTTCGGCCGGCTCGGTTATGCCGGCCCGCGCATCGGCGCTGGCAACCGGCCCCGTCTCGAAGGCGGCTTGCTCGTTTTCGGCGAAGCCGTTTCGCGGCTGCCGCGCATCGCCCATGTCGTGCGGCCGCTGTGGCGAGCGAGCCAAATTCGAACCATGATCGAAACCGCTGAAGCCAGAGGCGTGGTAGGCTGCCTCGTAGCTGCGATGGCCGGCGGTCGGCCCGGGATGCGCGTAAGGTGCCGTGCCCGGCCGGAACGCGGCCATCATGCCGGCTGCGCCAGAGGTCGCGGCGCGGATGCCGGCGCCGGCCAGCGCCTCGCGGAT
>NZ_RZSC01000610.1:0-3593 GCF_003998155.1 Mesorhizobium sp. M1E.F.Ca.ET.063.01.1.1 | reverse complement strand
GGGTCGGGCATGAGCGTGTCTCGAGCCGGTGATCAACCTTCGGCCGGCAGCGTCACCACGAAGCGCGCGCCCTTGATCTCGCCGGGCTTGGTGCCGGGGATGTTTTCCGCCGTCAGCGTGCCGCCATGCGCCTCGACGATCTGGCGGCTGATCGACAGGCCGAGGCCGGAATTCTGGCCGAAGGCCTCGCCGGCGGGCCGGTCGGTGTAGAAGCGCTCGAAAATGCGGTCGATCTTTTCGGCCCTGATGCCCGGACCGTTGTCGTCGACGGTGACGATGTTGAACTTGCCGGCGCGCGCCAGCGAGATGGTGATGTGGCCGTGTTCCTCGGGAACGAAGGAGCGGGCGTTCTCGATCAGGTTGGTGATGACCTGGCCGATCCTCAGATCGTGGCCGGCGACGACATAGCCTTTGACGCCCTGCGGCAGCTTGGCGACCTTGAGCTCGATCTCGACCGCCTTCTTGTTGCGCGTCGTCTCGCGCGAGACCGCGATGAGGTCGGTGACGAATTTCTTCAGATCGACGGTTCCCGCGTCTTCCCGCGCGAGTTCGGCATCGAGCCTTGATGCGTCGGAAATATCGGTGATCAGCCGGTCGAGCCGCCTCACATCGTGCTGGATTATCTCCATCAGCCGGGCGCGGGAGGTGTCGTTCTTGGCCAGCGGCAGTGTTTCGACCGCGCTGCGCAGCGAGGTCAGCGGGTTCTTGAGCTCGTGCGAGACGTCGGCGGCGAAGCTCTCGATGGCCTCGATGCGCGCGTAGAGCGCATTGGTCATGTCGCGCACCGCGATCGACAAATTGCCGATCTCGTCCTGCCGGTCGGAGAAGTCCGGGATTTCCTCGCGGCTCTTGACGCCGCGCCGCACCCTGACGGCGGCGGCGGAAAGCCGCCGCAGCGGATTGGCGATGGTGGAGGCCAAAAGCATCGAGAGGATGGCGGTGACGAGTGCCGCGATGCCGAACACGCGCAGGATCGCCTTGCGTTCGGCCGCGACGATCTTGTCGATATCGCCGCCTTCGGTGGACAGCATCAGCACGCCGAGCACGGCGCGGAAGCGCTGGATCGGCACCGCGACCGAGACGATCTGCTCGCCCTGCTCGCTCACCCGCACGATCGTCGAGGGGCCGCCGGTCAGCGCCTTCACCACTTCGGGGAAGGCCGCGCCATTGCCGCCGGGCTGCTCGTGATAGACGGGCAGGTCCTTGTTGCGGAAAAAGTCGAAGACGAATTTTTCGACGCGCTCCAGAAGGTCCGGCTGTTCGTCGTCGACCGGCGGCAGGTCGTAGCGCAGGATCTGGCCGCGCGAATAGAGATGGCGCGAATCGAGCAAAAGGTTCGCGTCGCGGTCATAGATGCGGGCGCGCGTGCGCGTCGGCGAGATCAGGCGTCTCAGCACCGGCGCCACGCGCTCGGGATTGATCGGGAAGTCGAGATTGTCGAGCTGGTCGGAACCCGGCCCAAGGCTTTCGCCGGCCTGCAGTTCGAGAAGCTTTTCCGGATCGATGCTGATCGAGTCGGTCTCGACCGTCGCCGAGGCCGCGATCGCGCCGGCGATGATCTCGCCTTGCGTCATCAGGCTTTCGACGCGGGCGTCGATCAGGCCGTCGCGGAAGGTGTTGAGGTAGAGGATGCCGGTGACCAGCACCGCAAGGCCGGCCAGGTTGAGGAACAGGATGCGCCGCGTCAGGCTGGAGAAGATGTGATGGCCGAGAAAACGGCGCATCGGCACCGTGATCTTCGACACGAATGCGGGCACGATCCGCGACGGGCGCCTCGCCGCGCCCGCCCGCCTGCCTCGCTCTACGTCCACTGCCATCAACTAGCAGTCCCTGCTCAAATTAGTGAGTAGTGAGTAGGCAGTAGGGAATAGAGAAATGGTTGGCTGACCGTGGCGATGCATGAGTGGCCGCTCGCACCATTCAAAACTGACTACCGACTATTCCCTACTGCCTACTACCTATTCATGCCTCGCGGAACCGGTATCCGACTCCGTACAGGGTTTCGATCATCTCGAAGTCGTCGTCGACGGCCTTGAACTTCTTGCGCAGCCGCTTGATGTGGCTGTCGATGGTGCGGTCGTCGACATAGACCTGCTCATCATAGGCCGAATCCATCAGCGCATCACGGCTTTTTACCACGCCCGGGCGCTGCGCCAGCGAATGCAGGATCAGGAATTCGGTCACCGTCAGCGTCACCGGCTCGCCCTTCCAGGTGCAGGTGTGCCGCTCCTGGTCCATCACCAACTGGCCGCGTTCGAGCGAGCGGGCCTGCTGGCTGGGCGCCTTGGCGGCCGCCTCGCGGGCGCTGGTGCGGCGCAGCACCGCGCGTACCCGCTCGACCAGCAGGCGCTGCGAGAACGGTTTGCGGATGAAGTCGTCGGCGCCCATCTTGAGTCCGAACAACTCGTCGATCTCGTCGTCCTTTGAGGTCAGGAAGATCACCGGCAGGTCTGATTTCTGCCGCATCCGGCGCAACAGCTCCATGCCGTCCATGCGCGGCATCTTGATGTCGAGGATGGCGAGGTTCGGCGGCCGCGCCGCCAGGCCTTCCAGCGCCGAGGCGCCATCGGTATAGGTTTCGACGCGGTAGCCCTCGGATTCGAGCGCGATCGACACCGAAGTCAGAATGTTGCGGTCGTCATCGACAAGCGCGATAGTTGCCATTTCAAGCGGCTCCCTCATGAGCTGTCCCTTCTGTCGTCGAGAAGGGGCTTTTGCAGGACAAATTGGGTACAAAATGTGGCATGGGCTCCGCTCGAAGTCACGGGCGGCCTGCCGCTACACACGATCGCACCCTTGACGGGATTGGACGAACGAAGCCTGCCAATCCTTTGGGCAACCTCTGTGACTTTTTGCACATTTAAACGATTTAAACAACTTTCAAATTTTTTAAATCGATTAATGATTTGATATCATTTGCCTTTTCTGGTTCTGAGCCTATCTGCCTTCAGCGCAGGCCCCGGAAATCCACCGGCCAGATGCGGCCAAATCCAGAGAGGAAATTTGATGTCGGAAGTCGGCAAACGCAATCCCGATTGCGCCATTGACGCCATTGGCCTGAAGACGACCGGCACGGTGCGTTACAATCTGGGTGCCGCCGAACTCTATGAGGAAGCGATCCGCCGCGGCGAGGCGAAACTGACGGCGCAGGGCGCGCTGGTTGCCGAGACCGGCCAGCACACCGGCCGCTCGCCCAAGGACAAGTTCGTCGTGCGCGACGAGAGCACCGGGCCGCACGTCTGGTGGGACAACAACAAGGCGATCTCGCAGGCTGAGTTCGAGGCGCTGCTTGCCGATTTCCGAGCCCATGCGATGGCCAAGGATCTCTATGTGCAGGACCTCGTCGGCGGCGCCGACGCCGAGCTCCAGTTGCCGGTTCGGGTCGTCACCGAATTCGCCTGGCATTCGCTGTTCATCCGCAATCTCTTGATCCGCCCGCAGGCGGCCGAGTTGGACCGTTTCGTGCCGGAGATGACGATCATCGACCTGCCGTCCTTCCGCGCCGACCCGGCGCGCCACGGCACCCGCACCGAAACGGTGATCGCGGTCGATCTGACCCGCAAGATCGTGCTGATCGGCGGCACCTCCTACGC
>NZ_RZSC01000060.1:12969-17160 GCF_003998155.1 Mesorhizobium sp. M1E.F.Ca.ET.063.01.1.1 | reverse complement strand
GGTAACGAAGGCTACTAAGGACGGCGGCAATTTCGGTGTGAAGCCGCCGGCATTCTCAGGTCCCTACGTGCTAGCCGACTGGAAACCCAACCAGTATGCACTTCTCACCCGAAATCCGGATTGGTCGGGTCCCAAGCCCGGCTTCGACGAAATCCGTATCTTGCCTATCCCGGACGCTAAGGCAGCGGAGCGAGCTTATCAGGCGGGCGACGTCGATTTCACCGTAGTTGGTTTGGATTCTCTCTCGGCGTTCAAGAGCAACCCGCCCGAAAACACCGAAATCGCGGAGAGGGCGTCGACCCGCTATACATGGATCGGCATGAACATAGATCATCCCAAACTGAAGGATATCAATGTCCGCAAGGCGATCCAATGGGCGATTAATGTACCGCAGGTTCTAGACACCGCGTATGACGGTCAGTCGATTGCGGCCACAGGCATTATTCCTCCAGGTATCGTTGGGCATCGCGCCAAGACTCTGATCCCACCGGAAGGTGATCTCGCAAAGGCCAAGGAGCTTCTGGAAAAAGCCGGCGTGAATGATTTGACATTGACCCTCGATTGTACAAACGACAGCAAGACTTCAGCTATAGCCCAGACCGTGCAAGCACAATTGTCCCAGGTCGGAATTTCACTGGTAGTTAATGCCCGAGATCCCGGGACATTCTGGTCGCTCGGCGTTGAATCGGAGGGGGACAGCTGGAAGGACGTGCAGCTTTTTATCATGACCTTCTCTGGTCTGCCGGATCCGTACGACTACGTGACTTGGTTCGTGCAAGATCAAGTGGGTATATGGAACTGGCAACGCTTCCGCAGCCAACGCTTTGACGAGCTAAACGCTAAGGGACTCTCCATTAACGATCCCAACGAGCGGGCAAAGCTTTACCAGGAGATGCAGGATCTGATGGAGGACTCTGGCGCATTCCGGTTCCTGAACAATGAGACCAATCCAGTCATGTATCGGACGACGCAAATGAAAGCGGCGATGCGCCCAGATGGAACCCCGCTATATATCGACTTCCAGCCGGCTTAAGCTTGAGCATGAACTGTGTGGATCTATCTACTGAAACGCGTCTTCCTCGCGGTCGTGATTACGGTGATCGCGGTGACCCTTGTGTTCATGATGATCCATGCGGTGCCTGGCGACCCAGCCGTTGCACTGCTGGGTCCCCGCGCCACGCCTGAAATGATAGCGCACCTCCATCGGGAGATGGGGTTGGATAAGCCGCTTGCCCTGCAGATCGTCATTTTCTTCGAAGGGCTGCTGCAAGGCAATCTTGGTTTTGATGTGTTGAGTCAACGTCCAGTTGCGGACATAATATTCGAGCAACTTCCTTACACCATCGAACTAATCTTCGTCTCGATTTTGTGGGCGGTGGTGATTGCGGTGCCGCTCGGTTGTTACTCAGCCATGAGGCGTAACTCTGTCGTCGACCAGGTCGTCGGGATCATGGCAGTCGCCACAATCGCGATTCCTTCGTTCGTCATGGCTGTCTACGCACTCCTGATCTTCGCTGTCACTCTCCATTGGTTACCAGCAGTCGGGGCCGGAGAGGGTTTGTTGGACGGCCTTGTTCATCTAATTCTGCCAGCCTTCGCCGTCGGGATCGGCTGGGTTGGATACATCTCCCGGCTGGTACGGGCATCCATGATGGAGATCCTGGGTGAAAACCATGTGCGAATGGCACGTTCCTTCGGGATTTCCGAATGGCGCATTGTTTTGCGTTACGCGCTGCCGCTTGCGATCCTGCCAACAGTGACGATCCTGGGCGTGGGCATAGCGTGGTTGCTTTCGTCAGCTGTCTTTATCGAGGTGGTTTTCGCAAGACCAGGTATCGGTGCCTTGATTGTACAAGCGGTCAACACGCGCAACTATGCAGTGGTAATAGGGGCCGTGCTAGTCACCACTGTTGTCACTGTCTTGGCAACAACGGTGTCCGATCTGATCGCTGCCTCTCTTGATCCTCGAACCCGCGAGAAACTTTAGCATGGCGAGCCTTGAAGTGCTCCGCAGCGAAACTG
Organism: Mesorhizobium sp. M1E.F.Ca.ET.063.01.1.1; assembly: GCF_003998155.1. NCBI lineage: Bacteria > Pseudomonadati > Pseudomonadota > Alphaproteobacteria > Hyphomicrobiales > Phyllobacteriaceae > Mesorhizobium > Mesorhizobium sp. M1E.F.Ca.ET.063.01.1.1. The sequence goes on along the minus strand of NZ_RZSC01000060.1, from coordinate 15,138 downwards.
GCCCGAAGCTAGCACCAGGCACCTTGCGCAAGACGGCGCGGCAAATGCGCAAGAACCGTCTTGGCGTCCTTGGAGCCGTGCTGGTCGCGATCGTGTTCGCAAGCGCGATCTTCGCCCCGCTCATCGTTACACATGATCCGATCCGCATCATGGTGGGGCCCCGTTTGGCGAACCCTTCACGGGCGTTTCTGTTGGGTACCGATCAACTGGGCCGCGACACATTCTCGCGCGTCATGATGGGCGGCCGCATCCCGTTGCTTGTCGCCTTCGCCTCGCTTGGCAGTTCGTTGGTAGCGGGCCTTGTGCTTGGTTTGGTTGCGGGCTTCGGACCGAGATGGCTGGACAATTTGCTCCTTCTTTTGTTTGATACCATTCGCTCTTTTCCTGGCATCATCTTCGCGTTGGCAATTATCGGCTTACTTGGACCCAGCCTGGCCAGCGTGATTTTCGTCATCGCAATCACCTCTATGCCCATTTATGCGCGGGTCGTGAGGACCCAGACAGAGGCGCTGCGAAACAGTGAATACATCGCCGCAGAACGCACTCTGGGCGCTGGCACGACGCGCATCCTTGCAGTGCACGTACTGCCTAACGTCATCGGCCCGCTTCTTATCCTCGTGAGCATGGACGTGCCCGCGGTCATCGCGGTGGAGGCCGGTCTCAGCTTCCTTGGTTTGGGCGTACGTCCGCCCACGCCCGATTGGGGAGCAATCCTCAACGACGGCTATAATTACATCCAGCAGACGCCGTGGCTTGTGGTTGGCGGTGGTATTCCAATCGTCCTCGCAACGCTGGGCTTCACATTCCTGGGCGAGGCGCTACGCGACATGTTCGATCCAAAGTTGCGGAAAGATCTATGATACCACACGATCGGTCATCGCAATCGATGTCACCCCTCCTGGAAATACGTCACCTCAATCTCGACTTCGGGACACCGGAGGGGCGCATTCATGCACTGCGAAACGTGTCACTTGATGTCGCAGCCGCAGAGGTGGTCGGCGTCGTCGGCGAAAGCGGATCCGGAAAGTCGACGCTTGCCTATACGGTGATGGGTCTGCTTTCGGAAAATGCTGATGTCACAGGTGGCGAGATCCTGTTTGACGGGCGAGACCTGCTGAAGATGCCGGCTCAGTCGCGGCGTAGCCTGCTTGGCGATCGACTTTCCATGGTTTTTCAAGATCCGATGACAGCGTTGAATCCTGTCCGGACCATCGAGAGCCAGATGATCGACATCCAGCATCACGAGCAGAAAAGCCGAAGTGAAAAGCGTGATCGAGCCATCGACATGCTACACCGGGTCGGAATTCCCGATCCGCAAACCCGGATAGGCGCCTATCCGCACCACTTTTCTGGCGGCATGCGTCAGCGGATATGTATAGCCATGGCGCTGCTTGTAAGACCCGCGCTCCTCATTGCCGACGAGCCGACGACTGCGCTCGATGCGACACTTGAAGTCCAGATCATCCATCTGCTCAAAGATCTCCAAAGGGAGATCGGTTGCTCCGTCCTCTTCGTATCTCATCATCTTGGAGCTGTGGCTGAGTTGTGCGACCGGGTCGTCGTCATGTATGCCGGCGAAGTGGTAGAACAAGGCGATGTGCGCGGCATATTCCGCAATCCCGGTCATCCCTACACCCGCGCCCTGCTTGAATGCGACCCGGCGCGGCTTAAACGAACCACACGCACATTGCCGACCATTTCCGGCGAGGTGCCCAGTCTCCTGGGCTTGCAGAAGGGGTGCATCTTCAGCGCGCGATGCCCGCAGGCGTTTGATCGCTGTGTCCAGGAAGGGCCAGTCGATTACCCCATCAGCGCAGGGCAGACCGCACGATGCCATCTGCTCGAAGAAAAGCGGCCGGTTTCGGCATGAGCGCCCTCCTCAGCGTTCGGGACCTCTGCGTCCGCTTCCGCACGATGGGGCCGCTTAAAGCGCTCGCAACCGGGACAAAAGCGCCTTTCATCGACGCGGTATGCGGTATTTCGTTTGAAATCCACAAGGGCGAGACGCTGGCCCTTGTCGGCGAAAGCGGCTCCGGAAAATCCACCGTCGCTCGCACGATGATCGGCCTGCAGCGGGCGGTGAGCGGTAGCATCAGCTTCCAAGGGCAGGAACTCACGAAACTCAGTGCGGCAGAACGCAAGCCCTATTTGCGGCGCATGGCGATGACG
>NZ_RZSC01000060.1:0-12959 GCF_003998155.1 Mesorhizobium sp. M1E.F.Ca.ET.063.01.1.1 | reverse complement strand
CTTTCGCCCAGGCGGACGGTGCGATCGCTCTTAACCGAGCCTTTTCGCATCCATGGGCTGAAGGATCGCGACTTAGATGCCGAAGCGACCCGCCTGCTGCGGATGGTGGGCCTGCCGGCCGATTTTGTCAGCCGCTATCCTCATCAACTCTCCGGTGGGCAAGCCAGGCGCGTCAGCGTCGCGCGTGCTCTTGCACTCAATCCGGACTTGATCATCGCCGATGAGCCGACCGCCGGCCTGGATGTCTCGGTGCAAGGCGAGGTGCTAAACCTTCTAATGCGCCTGCAGGACGAAACAGGCATCGCGATCCTGATGATCACGCATAACCTCAATGTAGTGCGCCACATAACCGACCGCATGGCGATCATGTATCTCGGCCGCTTCATTGAAGTCGGCACGACCCAGAGTATTTTCCATCAGCCAAGCCATCCCTATACCGAAGCGCTGCTTGCCGCCAATCCCGAGCCGGACCCAGACGCGGTGCTCAACAGGATTGAGCTCAAGGGCGAAGTTCCAAGTGTGATGAACCGACCATCTGGCTGCGAGTTCCACACCCGATGTCGTTACGCTCAAGATCGCATCTGTGGCTGCGTCGCTCCCCCATCCTCAGTGAGCCTGCAGGACCCGGAGCACAGCGTCAGATGCCATTTCCCGTTAAGCTCCAAATCGTTGACCTGCTGAACCTCATCCAGCGGAAACTAGGGGCCGATTTTTTTGTAATCTTGGCTCTCGGCTTCAGCAGTTTTGTGGAGGCGCCAAGGCTGACCCTCAATACGTCTCTCGCGAGCTCTAGATCGTTCTGGCTTGGCGGTTCTGAGACGCTTCTTGTTGGAACCAAAGCCGCAGATGTCGCTCAGCCCGAAACTGGCTTGCATTCGAGATATAATGGGGTTCCATCCGGGCGCATTGCTGCATGCACCTTCGTTGTGCGATACAACACGGGAGTGGCCCCGTGCGTCAGGAACCGGAAATCGCCGGATTCCTCCATGAGATCCTGCATCTCCTCGTAGAGCTTTCCACGCTCATTCGGGTCAGCGATGGAGAGCCCCTTGACGTTGAGTTCGTCATAACGTTCGCTGCGGAAGCGTTGCCAATTCCAGACGCCAACCTGAGCCTGCGTGAACCAAGTCACGTACTCAGATGGATCTGGGAGTCCGGTGAAACTCATGACGAATAGCTGCACATCCTTCCAGTGGTCGCCTTCCGATTCCATCCCGAGCGTCCAGAACGAACTGGAATCTAGAGGTTGGACCTCCAAGGAAATACCGATCTGCGACAATTGTGCCTGAATTGTCTGGGCTATAGTCGACGAAGTGGTATCGTTCAGGCAGTCGATGCTCAAGGTCAGATCGGTGACACCGGCCTTTTGCATGAACTCCTTGGCCTTAGCGAGATCGCCTTCCGGCGGGATGAGCGCCTTCTCACGATGTCCGACAACTCCGGGGGGAACGGTGCCGGTTGCCAGCACCGCTTGGCCGGCGTACGCAACACTTAGGATCTGTGGAACATCTATAGCCCATTGGATCGCCTTACGGACATTGATGTCCTTCAGTTTGGGATGATCCATGTTAATGCCGACCCAGACGTAGCCGGTCGAGGGTTTTTGTACTATCTCACTATCGGGGGGTGGATTGCTCCTGAAAGACGCAAGCGATTCGACACTGATACTAGTGAAATCTACATCGCCCGCCTGATAAGCGCGTTCAGCCGCCTTAACATCGGGAATAGGAAGGATGCGGATTTCGTCAAAGCCCGGCCTTGGGCCCGACCAGTCTGGGTTCCGAGTGAGAATTGTATATTGATTCGGCTTCCAATCGGCCAGCACATAGGGACCGGAGAACGCTGGTGGCTTCATGCCAAAATCACCGCCGTCCTTATTTGCCCGCAGCACGGCCTCCTCAGAAACGATTTGGCCCGCCGCGTGAGGTAGTGGAACTAGCCACACAGCTGCATCGGGTGTCTTGAATACGATGACGCCCGTATAGTCATCCTCAAGCTCGACTCGATCAAGCAGCTCCCAATGGGGCTTCATGGGTGAATTTAGTTTGACCACGCGCTCGAACGAGAACTTGACGTCCCGAGCAGTCATTTCGCCGTGGCCGCCGGTGAACTTGATGCCCTTTTTGAGACGGAAGCGGACATGTGTCGGGTCCACTTGCTCGATCTTTTCCGCCGCCTCCATTTCCCAACCCCAATCAGAGCCTGACTTGTAACGCGTGAGCTTAGAATAAATACAGTGCATCACGTCAACTTCCGCGTCTGTTACGACGAAAGCGGGATCTAATTTGCTGAGATCGGCATTGGCACGCGCGTTTAGCACCTTGCCTTCGGCAGCCCAGATGGCCTGGGTGAGCGGCATACCCGAGGCGATGATGCCCCCACCAAGCGCGGCACCAGCTTTGAAGAGGGTTCGACGGCTAACAATCCCAGCAATATTCGTCTTCATACCCATTCCCCTTGTGAGCATATCTGCCAAGCGGTGCTGCTTTCGTTGCGATAGTTCCAATGTGGAAAGCTGCTGACATCTAAAGCGCGCGTTTCCGCCATTCTTTGCGAAGCCTAACCTAGGCAAGGCTTGGGGAAATCTCCTCCTGGCGTTTGGCGACAAACGCATCGAGTTCCTCGCGCACGGCGTGGTCCATCGGCGGCTGCTCGTAGCTCGCGATGATTGCTGTCGCCTTCTCCCTGCAGCGCTGCGCCATGTCCTTGGAGCCTTTGACCTTCCACTGCTCGTAGCTTAGGTAATCGAGGATCTCCGGCGCGATGAACGCATCCTTGAAGCGCTTCAGCGTGAAGGAATCCCCGAGATAGTGGCCCCCGGGGCCAATCCGGCGCACGGCTTCGAGGGCATCCTCGAAATGTTCGAATGATATGCCCCGCGCGTATTTCTCGATGAGCAGGTTTTGTTCGGCATCGGCGACGAATTTCGCCATGCAGCACACGAGACCGGCTTCATCCCAGCCGCCGGCATGCATCATAAGGTTCGAGCAGGCGCTGGCGCCGGACATGTAGGCAATGGCTGATTCATAACCGGACTGGGCATCGAAGGTTTTGGCGGAGGATTGAGACGCAGTGGTTCGCCACGGCACGTTGTAGCGCCTTGCCAGTTGTCCGATGACGGCGTTGATCAGAGTGACTTCCGGCATGCCGGACATGGGGGCGCCGCTGCGCATCGACACCGAGACGGAATATTGACCGTAAATCATCTTGGCGCCTGGCGCGGCAAGCTGAGTATAGGCCAGAGCGGCGAGCGCCTCGGCATTCAACTGGGCGATCGTGGCGGGGATGTCGGCGGGAGTGTTGGCGGCGCCGAGCACGAACGGAGACAGCAACACGACCTGGTTCGCGTCGACGAAGGCGCGAAGACCTTCCAGCATGGTCGAATCCCAGACAAGCGGCGAGTTGCCCGACACGTGACCGATCATCACCGCGTTCTGATCCATAAATGCCTTGCCGTGCACGATCTGGCCCATGGCGATCGAGTCGTCGGCACGCTGCTTTCCGGTCGTCAGACCGAAGAAAGGCATGTTCGTTTCCACCAGGCTCGAATGATTGATGTGCAGATGGCGCCATGGCACGGCAATGTCGGTCGGCTCGCAGGTGAACCCGCCGGCGATATGGAAACCGGGCAGCATCTGGGTCAGCCGGTTCATGTTCCGTAGATCCTCGATCGTGGATGCGCGCCGCACGCCCTGAAGATCGCGAATGTTTGGCGCACCCTGCATGACGCCGAAAGTCATTGTGTCTGGCGCGATCTCGAAACGCTGTGACGGATCGCGAGACGTCATTTCAAAACGGGGAGGGGCCTTGGAGATGAGGTCCATCACCATGTCGCCCTCGAGGCGAACACGGTGTTCACGGACATCCGCACCGGCTTCTTTCCACTGCCTGATTGCCGTCTCGTCTCTGAATTCGATGCCGATTTCGCGCAGGATAGCCAGGGAAGCCTGATGGATGCGCTCAAGCTGCTCAGCAGTGACCGCCTCTACCGGCCGGATGCCATACTTGATGGTTGAGACGCGCGGCCTTCTTTCAGCTTCCCGGGCTGCAACGACCGAAGACCGGCCTCCGCGGCGTCGGATTGCGGGAGTATCAGTGTCCATTCGAGCCTCACCCGCGACAGCGGAACGCCGGCGTCCCGCATTAAACCCGCGGCTCCGCCGTCCGAGACGGCGTGCCTGACTTATATCCCGCTGATGATAGGCGTCGGCAATTGCCCTGAGAAGGCGCAAAAAGTTTCTGCGGTCTTAAACCCAGTTTATGTCCAAGCCCCCTCAGGCGCCAAGCTGGCGTTCCAAGCGCACCGGTGGTGGCCAGACACTGCAGAACCTGTGGACACCGTTCTGTTTCCCTACCAGGCTGCCGTTTGGATCTGAGTGCTGTCCAAGCCGGCCGCGCACTGCCGTTGGGCACGGCCTACCTAGACGCGAATGGGATGGGGATTTCATGATCCCGTTGCGGGCGATCTGTCAGCGCAGAATTGAATGCTGCTATGAGCAGCTTTAAGCCGTGACATGAAGCTGGTCTATGTCCGGCGCAATCTTTTCCGCTGTCAAAGCACCGGCGTCTGGAATAGAGAGCGGCTGTTTGCAGTAGAGGTCCGCAACCAGGCCCTGAGAATTGAAAATCCGCTCCGATTGGTCACGATCGACGCTAGAGTGTTTCTATGACGAATTGCGTCTGTTTAAAGGTGTCTTTGGGCACAATATGAACAAAGTGAAAGGTTCCCGACATGACTTTGCCCGATGAGTTCAAGCGCACTGTAGTCATTGCAGTGGATTTACAAAATGACTGCATCGAACCGGATGGGGCATGGCCGATCTACAATCGCGAAGAGCTTCTGCGAAGTGCCAAAATAGCTCTCGATGCCTGCCGTGCAGCGAGGTTGCCTATAGTCTATACACAGAATTGCTACGACCCAAGGGGAGTAGATGCGCTGTATCACGAGGCCTTGAATGGCGGGACCCCGACACATAGCATCGGGCAGTCTGCTGACATTCACGTTGACCTGAAACCGGAAGCTAGCGACCTGATTGTACGAAAGCAGCGCCCCAGCGCATTCTACAACACGAATCTGGAGATTTTGCTGCGCCGCTTGAATGCGGATCATCTTATAATGTTCGGGGCCTGGAGCGAGGTTTGTTTGGAAACGACAGTGTGGGACGCGATTTCGCGCGACTACCGCATCACGATTGTCAAGGATGCCTGCAGCACCGCTACTGAACTTATGCATATGACCGCCATGCTTGACTTGGCCAACTGGCTGTACGCAGGCTCGGTGATCACCGCGGACAATCTCACGAAGGCTTTGGAGGGTATGCCACACAAGGCTTGGCGCTTCGATAGGCCGGCTGCCTTTGCATACACGCTGGAGAACGTTAAATCTCTCTACAACTCACTTTGAGTCTCCAATAGAGAGACGGCTTCTCACTTCAAAACCTTCGGAGGAAGCCTTCGAAGCAGCTATATTCGCGGGAGCCTCACGCTGCTGTTGCAGAGGGAGGAAGCCGGTACGCGCCCGTGCTGCAGTGCCTTTCAGGTTCTGTCATGCGGGAACCTTGTCGCGTCAAGTTGAGCTCGCTGGCCGCGTTCTTGAAGTTCATGTGCGGCCAATTACCGCTAGGGCGAGAAACGAATACGTCGGGCGGGAGGTTGTGAAGCTTGATATCAATCAGGTCTATATCCGACGCCGTCCTTTCACTCTACGAGACCGCCGGAAGATGGTTTATTCGAAGAGAAAATAGTAGTTTTGAAACGCTGGTGATCGGCGTTTCGTGTTAGCGTCGAATGGCTCCCTGCGAGAATAGGTTCGCAGATGACGGATGAAGCAGAAATACGTTTGTCTCGGGCTCCGCGCCGCTCCAATCTGGGCCGTAAGGGGCTTGCGAGATCGGGCTCGGGAAACAGGGTAGCCACTGCGACAACGGGTTGACCGAGTAGATCAATTTGGAACACAACATAGAGGCGTCGATGTCTAATATTATGCCTGCTCCATTCGCGCGAAGCTTGTATTACCACATGGCGCGCATCAGGCGCTTCGAGGACAGGGTCGTTACCCTGGTCGATGACAACGAGATCGCCGGCGTATGTCACGAGTACAGCGGGCAAGAGGCGGTCGCGGTTGGTATTTGCGGCGCGCTCACGACCTCAGACATCGTCACAAGTACCCATCGAGGTCATGGCCATACGCTGGCGAAGGGCGGCGACGTTGGCAGGATGTTTGCTGAGCTGCTCGCGCGAACGGGCGGATATAATAAGGGTCGTGGCGGATCCATGCACATTGCTGACGTCGGGATTGGAATATTCGGGGCGAATGGTATCGTCGGCGCTGGAGCCCCTATAGCCTGTGGCGCCGCTCACAAATTCAAAGCCGCTCGCGAGAATCGCGTCGCTGTTTCATTCTTCGGCGACGGAGCAATCAATCAAGGCGTCCTCCATGAAGCGATGAATCTCGCCGCGATTTGGGATCTTCCTGTCATTTTCGTTTGCGAGAACAATCAGTACGCGATTTCGACGCCTCTAAAAGAAGTCACGATCCTAGACCCTTATGTTCGCGCCCAATCCTACGGAATGCCTGGCGTGTGCGTGGATGGCATGGACGTCGAGGCCGTTTATCACGCTGCTCTCACTGCTACGGAACGCGCTCGGACCGGTAAAGGCCCAACATTCATTGAGTGTCAGACTTACCGCTACTTTGGGCATTACACAGGCGAGCGTCACATGAAAATGACCTATCGATCTCAAGAGGAACTCGATCGCTGGAAGTTGCGGGACCCTATTAAGATTTGGGCAGCGCGTATGATGCAAAGTGGCTTGTGCGCTCAAGAAGACATCGAAGCTATCGATGCCGAGGTCAGCATTGAGATCGACCGGGGCGTCGAGTTCGCTAGGAGCAGCGCTCCGCCGAACCAGGCCGAGGCTCTCGATTGCATGTATGCCGTGCCGTATCCGAACACTCCGGCATGGGGAGTAGAGCCGTGAGACAGCTGAGATTTCTTCAGGCCATGAACGAAGCCTACCATCAAGCTATGGGGGCAGATGAGAGTGTCATGATCATCGGGGAGGACATTCGAGGCGGAATTCGCGGTGAGACGAAAGGCCTGCATGGCGCTTTCGGCGATCTCCGCGTACTCGACACGCCCATTTCCGAGGCAGCGTTCACCGGCTTCGCCACGGGGGCGGCTTTGGCCGGCTTGCGCCCAATCGTTCAGTTCCAAGTTCCCTCACTGATTTACGTCGCGTTCGACCAGCTAGTCAATCAAGCGGCGAAGATGCGATTGATGTTAGGAGGTCAAGCAAATCTACCGATCACTTACACGCTCATGGTGTCTGGATCGCGGGGTGGAAACGCGGGCCAGCACTCGGACAATCCCTATCCGTACCTCCTACACGCTGGCTTCAAGGTTGTTTGCCCTTCGAATGCCTACGACGCCAAGGGCCTCATGATCCAGGCGATCCGAGAAGACGACCCGGTCGTTTTCATAGCATCAGCCATGTCGCTTCCGCAAAGGGGTCCGGTGCCGGAGGAAATCTATGCCATCCCTTTCGGTTGCGGTGACGTTAAGCGTGAAGGCTCCGATGTCACAGTCATTGCTATCGGGCATTTAGTTCCCGAGGCTCTAGCAGTCGCTGAGCGCCTCTCTCAGGAGAAAAACATCAGCGTCGAAGTGTGGGATCCTCGGTCTCTTTTGCCGCTTGACAGGGAAGGGCTGTTGAAGTCCGTCAAGAAAACTGGCCGAGTCGTAATCTACGACGACACGAACCGTACTTGTGGGTTCGCCGCCGAGTTGAGCGCAATAATAGGAGAGCTGGCGTTTTCCTCTCTCAAGGCCCCGATCAAGCGTGTCACGCGAGCTGATGTTCCCATGCCGTTCAATCTTGCGCTCGAAGCTGCTGTTCTGCCGAAGCCGCAGCAACTGGAAGACGCGATCTTATCCGTAAGGAGCTATGCTCATGTTTGATGTTCGTATCCCGAAGATGGGTGCATCGACGGTCGAGGTTGATCTTACGAAGTGGTACGTTTCGGTCGGCACCTCGGTCGTTCCGGGTCAGATTCTAGCTGAAGTAGAGTCGGAAAAGACCAACATTGAGATAGAGGCGGAGACCGCCGGCGTGGTTGCGGAGATTCTTGTTGATGAAGGGTCGGTGACGGAAGTCGGAACCGTCATCTGTCGCATCAACACCGAGCAGTAGAATAAAATCAGCGTTCGTTACGTATTCCGACTGAACTTCAGAACCTCCGACGCACGATTTAAGTGCTCACCTTGGCTGCTTACGTCTGCATACATGCACGCCGCTCTAGGGACTACCATGACGCGAGACAAACGCTTCGAAGGCAAGACGATTTTGATTACTGGAGCAGCTCGAGGTCAAGGTGCGGCGGAAGCCGTCCAGATCGCCTCGGAGGGAGGGCGGGTCGTCATCGGCGACATCCTAGACGAGCAGGGCAAACAACTCGCAGCGAGTATCGGCGAAAAAGCCTCGTACATGCATCTAGACGTGACCAGCGAGCAAGACTGGCGAAGCCTGATCCGCTATCTGGAGGGGGAGGGGAGGGGGCTTCACGGTCTGGTCAACAACGCGGCAATTTATGAACCCTTGCCAATGAGGGATTCGAGCGTCGCCTTGTTCGAAAAGCACTTCCGTGTGAATCAGTTGGGTTGCTTCCTCGGTATGCGGGAAGTTTCACCTCTCATCGAGGCATCGGGCGGTGGCGCAATAGTCAACATCTCGTCTGTCGCCGGGATGCGCGGAAGCCGAACTTGTATGGCCTATTCCGCGACGAAATGGGCCCTTCGAGGCATGACAAAGTGCGCTGCCCTAGAGCTTGCGCCAGCAGGAATCCGCGTCAATTCTATCCACCCGGGGTGGGTGGAAACCGAGATGCTGCTGGCCGAGGATCCGTCCGACAGAGAGCGTCAGTACGCGCTCATTCCGCTCAAGCGGGCCGGCACGGTTGACGAGGTAGCGGACCTCGTTCTCTTCCTGCTCTCGAACGAGAGCCGCTACATAACCGGGGCGGAGGTCGCGATCGACGGAGGACTGTTGCTGTGAGCATTTTAGCCTTCTTACGCCAACATGCGTTCAGCTCGAAGATTCTCTCTTCGTGCCCCAAGCAGAGCAGCCCGAAGCCGTAAACCGCTGGCCCGCTAGATACCTCAAAAGCCACAGTAGAGCCAATGCCTATCAACGTCAGAATGCCGGCCTTCGCTTCCGATATGGGAGCAGTCACCATTGTAAAATGGATGTTCAACGAGGGGGACGACATAAAGGCTGGAGATGTTTTGGCTCAAGTGTCAAGCGGTGGCAAGACAGGAGAGATCAAGGCCGCTGCCGGCGGCACTCTGGAAAGGATTGTCGTTCCCGAAGGCGCTAACGGTCTAAAAGTCAGGGACCTGGTCGCCATTCTTGCCATCAAGACTGAAGCGGGTTCGGTAGCCGCAGCCCCTAGGCAACGGTCCGACGCGCCTGGAGGACCAGTTCCTGCAGCGTTGTCTGGCAGCGCAGGTGCCTCGGACGACGCTGTTCTAAAGCTGTTTGAGGACGGATCCTATGAACGTGTACCTAACGACGGGATGCGAAGGACGATTGCACGTCGTCTGGTGGCCTCGAAACAAACCATTCCGCATTTCTATGTCGCAGTGGATTGCGAGATCGATCAGCTTCTGGGACTTCGCTCCAGACTGAACGATGCGGCGCCCAGGGCTGCGGACGGACTGCCGGTCTACAAGTTGTCGGTCAATGACATGGTGATAAGGGCCTTGGCGCTTGCGCTGCGTGACGTTCCGGACGCAAATGTCTCCTGGACCGAGAGCGCTATCCTTAAACACCAGCACGTCGACATAGGGGTAGCTGTCTCGATCGCAGGCGGTCTGATCACGCCGATCATACGCAAGGCTGAACAGAAAACCCTTCACGTCATTTCCGGCGAGATGAAGGACTTCGGCAAACGCGCGAGAGATCGCAAGCTAAAGCCTGAAGAGTATGAAGGCGGCACGACATCTATCTCGAACCTGGGCATGATGGGGGTCAAAGAGTTCGCTGCCGTGATCAATCCCCCGCACGCTACGATTCTCGCAGTCGGTGCGGGCAGACAGCAGGTAGTCGTCAAGAGCGGTTCAATGGCCATCGCAACGGTGATGAGTGTTACGCTTTCCATCGACCATCGCTGTGTGGACGGCGTGCTCGGAGCAAAGCTGCTGCAGATATTCAAGAGCTATATTGAAAATCCTATGAGCATGGTCGCCTGAGCAATGTGGATAAGCGAGGGCGCTAAGTTGGAGGAGCAGGACCTGATTACCGAAAGCGGCGTCGAAAACCTGATGAAATGTCTTTTCGATTCTGCGTCAAGCGCTTAAAGCCACGAGCCGTCTGCAGACCTCAACCGTCCACGACCTTCTAGACCACTTCCCTCACTCGTCCTCCATCGGCAGCTAGCTGTTCAACAGGTGAAATATGACTTTGATCCAATGCTCGGAGCATCTTTGGGTGTTCAAGGACACGTGCAACGTTTACGTTGTGAAGCATGGCTCCGAGTGTCTTCTGATCGACACAGGATCCGGTGCTGTTCTTCCCCGGTTAAGCGAGATCGGGATCGAGCGAGTAGACTGGGTTTTGCATACTCACCATCATAGGGATCAGTGTTGGGGAACGCCGATGCTTCAGAAAACGGGAGCCAAGATAGCCGTTCCGGAATATGAACGTCACTTGTTCGAAAATGTTGAGGCTCACTGGCAATCTCGAGGCATTTACGACAACTATAACGATAGCAATACCTTTTTCGCCCTCGGCGAGAATATTGAGATAGATGCCGTGCTGGAGGATTACGAAGCCTTCCCCTGGAAAGGATACAATTTTCGGATACTACCGGCCAAAGGTCATACATATGGCATGATAAGCTTAATTGCCGACGTGGATGGGCAGACGGTTGCATTCACAGGTGACTTGATGGTTCGAGGCGGAAAACTGTATCAGCTCCATGCTATGGAGTATAGCTATGGCGATATGCTTGGCATTGAATTCACAATGCAATCAATCCTTGCGCTAAAGAAGCAGAGCGCCGCGGTAGCCTATCCATCTCACGGAACGGCGATCACTGAGGTGGACGCCGACATTACAAGGCTTGAAGCAAGGCTCGAGAAACTTTCCACTGTAGGTCGACTCCTTACTTCAGGCCGTAATACGGGCTTTGAAGACTGGCAGACTCTTCGCGACAGCAAGTTAGAACGTATATCCGAACATCTCCTCTGGGGAGGGCCATATACGTGTTCAAATTTCTACGTCGTGCTCAGCGGAAGCGGTCATGCGATGCTTATTGATTACGGACTTTCATCAATAGGTCACCTTCATTTCGGCTCGGACCACGATGGAATGCAGGCCTTACGGTTTGTCGAACATCATTTGGATGAACTCCAAAATCATTTTGGGGTCAAGGAAATCGAAGTAGTACTCCCCACGCATATCCATAACGACCACATCTGTGGAATACCGTATCTGCAGCGAAAATTCGGCACGCAATGTTGGGCTCTTGACCGCGTGGCACAGGTGATCGTCGACCCTGCTGCCTGGGCTAGTACGCCGTGCTGCTTTCATAAACCTGTTAAAGTACAAAGGACGCTGCGCGACGGCGAGGCTTTTCATTGGCGCGGGTTTGACTTTGAGATCTATTACGCTCCGGGCCAAACCGAATATCATGCAATGATTTTGGGCCACATTGACGGGAAGCGCCTGCTTTTTAGTGGAGACAATCTTTGGCTATTCAACCCCCGGGCAAGAGGAATCGAACACGAGATACCAATCCAGCTTACTGTTATGCGAAATAGCTTTCAGTTAGAAATGCATCGCCGTTGCGCGCAGGTGCTTCAGAAGGCCAGGCCGGACGTTCTGTGCCCCGGGCACGGAGCGCTAATTACGATAAGTGATGCCAGAATTGCGGAATATGCTGATTATGTCGACTATAAGGAGGCGGCGTTCCGCGAGATCGTGGATGAACCTGCGGACTGTTTCATTGACTTGTTTTGGGCAAGGATGTTGCCGTATATCTCGGAAGCACGACCGAGCGATGAGATCACGTACACAGTGAAAATCCGCAACAATCTCGAGCGAAGAGCTGTGTACCAAGCCCATCTCCTACCCGCGTTTGGCTGGCGGCCGCATGCAGAGCGAGAAAGTGTCTCTCTTGAGCCAGGGGAGCAAGGCGAGATACTCCTCAGAGCCACTGCGCCGGCGCTGAGTGATTCAAAACGGCGCCTTGTGACAGCCGAGATCCTGATAGACGGTGTATCTCAGGGGCCCATTTGTGAAGCCCTCGTCTCGACTCGTGGGAGACGACAGGAATAAAAGGCCCGATTGTCTTTGGTCCTACGGACAACAACTCAGACCGGACTCGGGCCGTAACTCAGCGGGCCTGCTGGTGCCTCGTAACGCGGGAACTCAGCAGCATGCCGAGGTCCCCACGCGCCGGTGGCAGACCATGAGCTTGCTTGCTGCTGGCAAGAGCATTGAGCGACGATCTTCGATCCCGGGTCTTGAAAGCTTCGGACGAGGGCATGTCCGCACGGCAAGCCGCGGCGGGTTCGAATTCGGGATATCGGGTGTGATCCGTTGGATCGAAACCGGCGGAGATCGGCGAGGACATCTCGGCCGCAGGGCTGGCAGAGGGGTTCAAGTCTCGATGTGCATGAAGCCTCCATCGTCAGGCTGATCGATGAGCGCAAGGACATAACGCTAAAAGAGATGGTGTAGCAGTTGGGAGTCGAGCGGTCGGCGCCTTGAGCGACTGGCTTCGCGGGGGCGGCTGGATGTTGAAAAGAGTCCGCGCAGGCGCTGGAGCAGCGTAAGCGATGCGCCAAGGCGCCCTTTCCCGAAGCCGCCTGATGCGTATATGGCTGTCAGCCGTTAGTCGGCGCGCCGGCGGCGATCACTGCAGGTTACCATAACGGGTGACATAGTGGAGTTCG
>NZ_RZSC01000609.1:0-3594 GCF_003998155.1 Mesorhizobium sp. M1E.F.Ca.ET.063.01.1.1 | reverse complement strand
AACCGGGCGGAGAATGCACATGTGCCGTGGCGAAAACGGGAGCGGGGATGATGCAAGGCTTCCGATCACCAGGAAGACTGCAACGCTTCGTTTCGATCTTCTCGGCTCTGCGCAATTCTTCGTCCCGGCCCCGCTCAAAACGCTCCGCTCTCGCTACACATATTCACCGCCTGCAGGCCATGGCGGAATCAGCTCCAGTCCGGAGAGACGGATGTTACCGGCGGCATATCCAAGGCTGGCGACATGATGGTGCGATCAGCACTGTTCGAGGCCGCGACCGTGCTCTTCTTTCGCCTTAAGCTGCCGTCCAACTTGAAGGACTGGGCCCCAAACGTTGCCAAACGAAGGGGGACCAAGCGAGCAATCGGGGGATTGACAGGAGGCGCCCATTACGGAGACCGTTCGTGAGGCGTCAGAAGAACGACATGGCCGATCGGAGGCGATCTGCGAGGCGGTGCAACAGCCCACTCTGCGCTTCGTCACCCCGAAAAGCGCAGAGGCGCAAGGCGCGGCTGTAGTGTTCCGAACACGCGACCTCCTCGTCCGGCAGCGGACACAGCTGATCAACGCCCTACGCGGTCACCTCATGGAGTTTGGCTTCATCGAGCGGCAAGGCCCTGGACGCGTCAGCAAGCTCATCGACCCGCTGGCTGATCCCCTCGTCTGAGCTGGCGGCCGAGGCGCGCCCGGTGCTGGCGGTGATCGCCGGCGGTCTGCAGGCGATCCAGGCAAGGATTCTGCTGCTGGATCGTGAGATCGCCATCAGGGCCAAGGCTAACTCGGTCGCCAAGCGCCTGATGACAATACCCGGGATCGGCCCGGTCGTCGCCATCGCACTGATGGCTCTGGCGCCCGCGGCTTCGACTTTCCGGCGAGGACGTGACTTCGCCGCCTGGCTGGGGCTTACCCAGGCAGCACTCCAGCGGGGGCACGGAGCGGCTGGGCCGGACAACCAAGATGGGCGGGCGAAGCCTGCGAAAGCTGCTGATTCTCGGAGCGAACTCGGCCACAAAAGTCGCCGCGCTGATGTGGACCGGTATGGCGTCAGCCAATGTCACGGGGGCTTTGAGGTGGAAGCGGGCGAAAACCCATCGAGTCTCGCGGCGAAGACGTTGACTAGCCGCATCACGAAGCCAGATATACGTCAGCAGTTGTGACGACCGATCCTGATCCAGCCAACCCGTTGCAATCGGGCGGGCGTCCGATTTTGGGTCTGACGCAATCTCGATGAAGTTTGCGTCCTGGAGCAACGATCAATCGGGCTTGCAGGAGGTCGAGCTTTCCGCGTCCATACATCTGGCGCTTTACAAGCTTGAGTTTCGTAATTTGGCCCTCCGTCTGGCCGTTTGACCAGGTTCAGTGATCGCGGCGCGGACGGCTGCGCGGTCGCGAATGATGCCGCTCGCGAAGGACCCGATGACACTCGTGCTGGCGTCGGCGATCCAGGGATCAATATCAGCGTCGATCCTTTTGCGGACCATCGAATGGAACCTGTCGATCAGGCAACGTGCTTCGACCAGGTCGGAACCCTGTCTCGATCGCAGAGATTGTCACGGTGTCGGACTTGGTCAGATGGTCCCGGGCTGTCGTCATCAGCCGCGCGATCGTCCTGGCCGACGGCACCTTTTGCAGTTGCTGATCAGAAGCGCGTTCGGCCCGCCGTCGGCGGGTTGCCCACTCTGCGACTACGCGCAGGGAACCGCGAAAGCCTTTGGCCTGCAGGCGTCGCCAGAGCTCAGCGCCGTTGCGGCAGCCCGAAGCCCAGACTTCATCCAGCAATGGCAGTTGCGCATCCAGCGAACTCTGCCGAAGCCGGAACACATCTCCGCTCACCACGGATCACCTGGCGGACAAGCTTGCGGCTATGGCCGCTTCGGCGCACGATCTCCTTGATGGAAAAGCCTTCGCCAGCGAGCCTCATGATCACGGCGTTGGTCTCCTCGCGCCGCAGCTAGCCCTATTGCAGCTTTTCGGCGCAAGTGAGCAGGTCCGGATCGACTGGTGGCGCCGATCGCGGCACGGATCGAACGCATCGATTTCCGGAACGGCATCCAGGAAGGCAGAACTTGCGTTCTCCATGAGCGACCAGCGATCGGCCACGTGGATCGCGCGCGGCAACGCCTTCGCCGCCGCTTCGCCATAGCCGCCGCCGCGGTCACGTGCGATTATTCCGATGTCCTGATGATCGGTGAGCCATGCCTGGACGGTCGCAATCTCCCGGTCCGGCAACAGTGTAACGATCCGCCGCCGCTCCAGATCACATACAATGGTGCCGTAGCGATATTGCGGCGGAAGGCCCGGTCATCAATGCCGACAATGCTGAGAGGATCGGTTCGCACGCAGCTCCGTCGCCGCATCACCCGGAACAGAGTGTCATGGCTGACCGGCACCATCAGCCGATTGGCAATGCTCGCGGCCGGCCTGCCGCCGAGCGCCAGCCCCAAGTGGTGAACGACACATTCCAAACGCGAGGTCCGGCGGAATCTCTCCGCGACAACCCCGTCATCAAACCGTTCGGCAAATATCCGTCGTCGACAGAGCGGTGCACTACAGACGAGGCGTCTTGCAACCAGTCGAAGCTCAATCTTCTTGCCCGCACATAGCAAGTCCGAAACCCTTATATGGGGATGGTCAACCACAAACGGCGTTAAGGGCGACATTGTCATGTACCTCCGGGGCAATCCGTAGATCAATTCGATGAGTCCGTTTGCGTGACGCGGTTCGCGAGGGAACCCAGTCCACCTTATATTCGGTCAGGCGCATGCACCTGTTACATGATCCCGCTTGCGGCGGATTCGGACCCAAGAGACGAAACCATTCTTCAGCGGCGGCTGTTTGAGGCCATGAGTTTCGTCGGTTCGTCTATCGAGGATCTGCCAGGGCCTGATCGGTCCTGGAGATTGTTATAATCGATTGGCGTCTAGGCTGATGGTTTCGTCAGGAGAGCTCCTTCTATAACGACTCCGGGGTTCACGTACTTCCACAGCGCAACAAGCAGTTTCCGAGCGAGGGCGATGATCGCCGTCTTCTTGTACCGGCCACCCTTTGGATGACTCGCGCCCTGAACCACTGACTGAGTACGGAATTGGGTTGATGGCGCACCCAGAGCCACGCAACCTGGACAAGCGTCGACCGCAGCCTGGGATTGCCGGACTTGGAGACTCCCTGCTCGCAATTAATCTGCCCACTTTGCCAGGGCGTTGGCACCAAACCAGCGTAGGCGGCAACCTGTCGTCTATTGTCAAACTTGCGCGACAATCGGTCGTGTCCCACCGCGTGGTGTAGGTCGGCGATAGCGAAGCCGCTCGCGAGCGCGCCCGCAACAGCGCTGTAGCGAGCGAGCGGCGCAGCGGCGGTCATCGATGATCTTCGGTAGGGTTGGGTTGCTGACACAACCTGATTCGAAAGAACCACCGATGACCAACGACATGATGAACCTGCGCACGCTCGTAGAGAAGACCCCCGATGCCGATATCCTGCGCGAGATGATCGGCTTTGCCGCCGAGCGGCTGATGGAGCTGGAGGTGGGCGCCGCCACCGGCGCGGCCCATGGCGAGAAGAACCCGCTGCGGCTTGTCCAGCGCAACGGCTACC
>NZ_RZSC01000608.1:0-3621 GCF_003998155.1 Mesorhizobium sp. M1E.F.Ca.ET.063.01.1.1 | reverse complement strand
TTCCTCGAGCTCAGGCGCGAAGGTCTGCAGCCGGGCCGACACGACGACGATCACATAAGGCAGCGCCAGCGCGACATGGCCGAGTAGGATGGCGATGAGCCCGCGGCCGATGCCGAAGAAGAAGATCAGCATCGCCGTGCCGGTGATCAGCCAGGGAATGGCGATCGGCGGAAAGAGCAGCGCCTGCAGGAATTTCTTGCCGCGGAACTCGTAGCGATAAAGCGCCAGCGAAGCCATCGACCCCAGCACCGTCGAGATGATGGTGGTGATGACCGCGATCTCGATGCTGTTCCAGGTCGCCGCGATCAGCTGGTCGTTCTGCTGGAGCGAGGCATACCAGTCCGTCGTCCATTCGAGGGGCAATTGGTAGAAGGGCGAGGCGTTGAATGACATCAGCGCCATGATGATGATCGGCAGGTAGAGGAAAGCGAGCAGCAGCACGATGTAGAAGCGCCCGAGCCATTCGAGCATGCGCGTCGTCGCCATCAGCCGGCTCTCCGCAAGATCGGCGCCGCCAGCGCCAGGATGATCAGCACCACCGCGAGCAGGATGAAGGACAGCGCAGCGCCGAGCGGCCAGTTGAAGACGGCGACGAACTGGTCCTCGATGATTGTCCCGTAGAAGGTGCCGGTGCGCCCGCCGAGGATGCGCGGCTCCATGAAGGAGCCGACGACCGGCACGAAGATCAGCGCCGCGCCTGCGATCAAACCAGGCATCGACAGCGGGATGATCACCCGCCACAGCACCTGCCGCCGCGAGGCGCCGAGCGAACGCCCGGCCTCGATCAGCGAGTCGTCGATCGCCTGCAGCGTCAGGTAGCAGGTCAGCACCATATAGGGCACATAGGAGTGCACCAGGCCGATGATGACGGCTGGATAGGAATACATCAGGTCGATGTTGATCTTGAACGGCAGCACGGCGTTGAGCGCTGTGTCGAGGATGCCGCCCTCGCGCAGCACCATCGCCCAGGAGAAAATGCGCACCAGGCCGTTCGACCAGAAGGGCAGGATGACGAGCAGGAAGATCGCCTCGCGGCTGCGCCCTTTCAGCACCTTGGCCAGCACATAGGCCGCCGGATAGCCGATGACGACGCACCACAGCGTCACCTCGAGCCCGAGCCGCAAGGAGGCGAACAGCAGTGTCGAGTAGAGGCTTTGCGAGAAGAAGGTCGCGTAGTTGCCGAGCGTGAACGCCCATTCCTTCCCGGCCAGCGGCAGGTCGGTCATGAAGGAGAAGAACATCATGGCCGACAGCGGCAGGAAGAGCGCCACCGTCAGCCAGAGATAGGCAGGAAGAAGAAGCGGCAGGGCGGGCTTCAGTCCGCGGCGCGAACCGGTCGCGAGCTGGTCAGCCATGATGCCTCTCCTCCCCGAAAGACGCCAACTACTTCACGTTGACCTTAAGCTCCTGCCAGAGCCCCAGATATTTCTCGCGCTGTTCGTCGGTGATCGGCGCCTGGAACTGGATGCGCTTGGCGACCTCGGGGCTTCCCATGACCTTGCGGTTGAAGGCATCCTCGGGCAGAGCCTCGACGGCCTTGGTGTTGGCCGAAACCGGCGCGCCGACCTCGGTGACCCATTCGACATAGAATTTCGGATCGATCATGTAGTTGATGAAGGCCTCGGCGCCGGCAACGTTCTTGGAACCGGCGGGAATTGAGAAGGCGTCGAGCCAGGCGACGGCGCCTTCCTGCGGGATGACCAGCGAGACCGGCAGCTTGAAATGCGTCTTGGCGCGGTCGGCCGAGCCGCTCCAATAGGTGCCGATGTCGATTTGGTTGGAGGCGACCATCTGATTCCAATCGTTCTCCGAGCTCCAGAAGGTCTTGATCTGCGGCATCAGCGAGGTGAGCTTCGTCTTGACCGCTTCCATATCCTTGATGTCGTTGATGTTCTGGCCGCTGGCGATAGCCCCGAACTGCACGGCTTCGACGGCGTCGTCGCGAATGATGACGCGGCCCTTATGCGCTGGATCCCACATCTCGGCGATGCTCGTCGGCGGCTTGTCGAAGGACTTTTCGTTGATGGCCAAAGCGGTCAGGCCCCAGACCCACGGCACGCCATAGGCCTTGCCGTCATGGTTGAGCATCGGCGAGCCGGCCTTGTCCTTGGCGATGTCGGCATAGTTGGAGAGCTTCGACGTGTCGATCGGCTGGATCAGCTTGCCGGCCATCGCCTGATCGTTGAAGGCGGCGTTGATCATGACGACGTCATAGAGGCCCGGATTGGTCCTGAGCTTCGTCAGCATCTCCTGCTCGGAATTGAAGAAGTCGTTGACCACCTTGAAGCCGGTCGCCTTCTCGAAATTGGCGACAGCCCACGGCTCGTCGGCGCCGTAGCCCTTCCAGTTGAGCACATGCACTTCTTCGGCAGCCTGGGCGGAGAGCGTGAGTGCTGAAACGAAGACGGCGGTCGCCGCCAGAAAAGCGGTCAGTCTGGGCATGCGCATGTTTGTTTTCCTCTCATTGTTGGCCCGGTTGATGGGCTTGTTAAGTTGCAGTCGCTTCCTCCCAGTCATGCGCGATCGTTGCTTGATCGCGATGGCTCAGGAATCCCTGGATCTCTGTGTCCGTCGGCGCCGAAGACCCGCCATGGCGGGTGACGGAAAGGGCCGCTGCCGCATTGGCGTAGCGGGCCGCTTCGCAAGGCGACAGGCCACGCGACAATGCGCTGACGAAGGCGCCGATATGCGTATCGCCGGCGCCATTGGTATCCACGGCGTGGACCGCGAAGCCGGGGATCGCCCGCGTGCCACCGTCGGCCATCCGCACCAGGCAGCCATGCGCACCGGCCCGAATGACGACGCCCTCGGCCTTCGGGCAGTGCTCGGAGAGCAACCGGACGGCGACGGTCTGTGCATCACCGGCGCCGGCGATTTCGGCGGCCTCATCGGTGTTGCAGCTCAGCCATGTCGTGCGCGCGAGCACCCTGTCCAGGATCGGCCGCGGAATCTCCGCGATCACCGGTGTCGGATCGAAGACGAATGGAATTTCCGCCGGCAGCGCCTCGATCCAGTCGGCGAGGGCTTCGCGGCTGCCGGGATAGCTCAGCGTGTAGCCGGAGGTGAAAACCCAATCGCCCGGAATGACTTGGACGGGCGTCATCATGTCCGGTGTGAGCACGCTCTCTGCGCCTGGCCAAGAGACGAAGGTTCGCTCGGCGTCGCCGCTGATCATGGCGACGCAATTGCCGCTGTCCATGAGCGGCGATGGCGGCGTCAGCGTCTCGATGCCTTCGGCGGCGAAAGCGGCGCGCAGGAAATCGCCATCAGGTCCCGTTCCCAACTGGCCGCCGAATACAACCTTCATGCCGGTGCGGCTCGCCGCCACCATCATGTTGAAGCCGCCGCCGGGGACACGCGCGTAGCTCGACGCGGTCTTTTCGGTGCCGGGCGCCGGCAAGGTATCGATGCGGTAGACATAGTCCACCACGGCGCTGCCGATATGGACGAGACGCCGGCTCATGCCGCAGCCTCCTTGCCGGAACTGCGCGCGACCCTCGCCGAAACAAGATCGTTGGCCAGAGCGCGGACCTCCGCGAGGTCGATGCCTTTCAGCCTTGCGACGCGATCCTGCGGCAGGCGAGACAGGCCGGCACAGGCGCCGGCCATGCCGGCGGCAAT
>NZ_RZSC01000607.1:0-3623 GCF_003998155.1 Mesorhizobium sp. M1E.F.Ca.ET.063.01.1.1 | reverse complement strand
GGGCAGAGAGCTCGCGCCACGGCTTGCCAACCGCACCGAGGATCAGGTCAAGGCGGTGCAGATCGTTTTCCAGAATCCGGATTCGGCGCTCAACCGCTCGCATTCGATCCGGCATATCCTGAGCCGCGCCTTGAAGCGGCTGGGCGGGCTGACCGGCAAGGCGCTGGACACGCGGCTGGAAGAGCTCGTCCGCTCGGTGCGGCTCACCGACCGGCATCTCGCGGTCAAGCCGCGCCAGCTGTCGGGCGGGCTGAAGCAGCGCGTGGCGATCGCGCGCGCCTTCGCCGGCGAGCCACGCATCGTCGTCTGCGACGAGCCGACCTCGGCGCTCGACGTGTCGGTGCAGGCGGCGATCCTCAACCTCCTGGCGGACCTGCAGTCGAAGCAGGACGTCAGCTACATCTTCATTTCGCACGACCTCGGCGTGGTGCGCTATCTCTCCGACAAGATCGCCGTGCTCTATCTCGGCCGCATCATGGAGTTCGGGCCGTCGGAAGCGGTCTTTTCCGGCCCGCACCATCCCTATACGGAAGCGCTTCTGTCGGCCGTGCCGAAACTCGACCGGACCGAGAGCGCGCGCATCCGCCTCGACGGCGAGATACCGAGCGCCGCCAACCCGCCGACGGGCTGCGTCTTCCACACGAGATGCCCGCGCAAGATCGGCGCGATTTGCGAGACGCAGGAGCCGGAGCTCATCGAGGCCGAGCCCGGGCACACGATCCGCTGCCATATTCCTTTTGAGGAATTGGCAAGGCTGCAGAAGCCCACGGCCGTGGAGCCGGCGTGATCGCCGTCAGAATGCCGCCGCGCCTGCCATGCTGAAGGCGCGGTCGCTTTCCGCGAAAGCTTGATCGCCCGACAGGTTCCTGGCGAGCGTGCGCAGGCCCGTCAAGGCGATGTCGAGGGCATCGGAAGAGGCCGGGTTCTCCGGATAGGCTAGATAAATCGGCCGCTGGAACACCGGCGCGTCCTCGACGCGCCGCAACTCGCCGCGCTCGATGTGACCGCTGACGGCGCTCAGCGGCAGATAGGCGGCCGCCCGTTGCGACAGCACATGCTGCAGGCCGATGAACACCAGCCCGGCGGAGATCGCAGGCTTCACCATGCCGGCAAAGGCGCGGTCATGCTCGACGCGGAACTCCAGCCCCCAGTCCATCAGTATGTAGTTCTGCGTCCACGATCCGGCTTGCGCCGTATGCTGGACGAGGACCACCTGATCGACGGCCAATGTCTCATAGACGATGCCGGGATGCGGCTTGGGCAGATAGAGGATGCAGATGTCGAGCAGGCCTTCGGCCATCTGGTCGATCGCCAGATCGGGAAAACTCCCTTCGAGGCGAAGCGCCACGTTTGGCCGCCTCGCCTGCATCCAGTCGATCCAGGGCGAGGTGATGCTGTCCCAGAGATAGGCTGGCGCGGTGAGCCTCAGCAGCGTCTCGTAGCCATCGGGAACGGCGATGTCCTGACGCGATTGCTCCCAGGTCCGGGTGATCGTCGCAGCGTGCGGCAGGAACTGCCGGCCGGCCGGCGTCAGCGTGACGCCGTCGCTGTCGCGAACGAAGAGCTTGCGTCCCAACTGCTCTTCGAGGCCGCGAATGCGCGCGCTGACGGTGGACTGGGCAAGGTTCAGCCGATGGGCGGCGACGGTGAAGCTGCCATGCTCCGCGACCTCGAGGAAACTGCGCAGATTCTCGGTGTCCATGGCTTTCGCCCCCGGCTCGGCGGCAATCGAAGATTCCGATGGCCCTCATCAAAAAATATCGCTTTTCGGCCGTGGTCAACAATGAACTAGATGGCAGAACCTCCACGCCAGCCAAGGAATGCAGCCATGCCGAAGCATTTCAGGACGATCGACGCCGCTCGCAGAAATCTTAGCGCAATCGAAAATTCCGCTGTCGATGAATTGCTCGCCGGCAGGATCGGCCGGCGCGAATTCCTGCGCCATGGCAGCGTGCTCGGCCTTTCGCTGCCATTCCTCGGCGGCATCGTCTCGGCGATCGGCCTTGGCGCTCCAGAAGCGCGCGCCGAGGGCAAGCCGGGCGGCACGGTGCGTGCAGGCGTCGCCGTGCCCGGCGGCGCCATCGACCCGGTCACCTTCTATGACAGCGGCAGCTACCAGCTCGTCTTCCAGACGGCCGAATTCCTGTGCGTGACGCAGCCCGACCTGACGCTGAAGCCGGTGCTGGCCGAGAGCTGGTCGCCCAATGCCGACGGAAGTGTGTGGACCTTCAAGCTGCGCAAGGGCGTGAAATTCCACAATGGCGAGGACTTCAAGGCCGACGACGTGGTGGCGACCTTCGACCGCCTCGCCGATCCGAGCGGCGCCTCCAACGCGCTGTCGGTATTCAAGGGGCTGCTGTCGAAGGGCGGCACGCGCAAGGTCGACGACCACACCGTCGAGTTCCATCTCGACGCGCCGAACGGCAGCTTCCCTTATTCGGTGTCGATCGACAATTACAACGCCGTCATCCTGCCGGCGAGCTACAAGGGCGATTACGAGAAGACCTTCGAGGGCACCGGGCCGTTCCGGCTCGAAAGCTACACGCCGAAAGTCGGCGCGAGCTTCGTGCGCAATCCCGACTATTGGGGCGAGAAGGCGCTGCCCGACCGGCTGGAGTTCAAATTCTACGGTGACGTGCAGCCGCGCATCCTGGCGCTGCAGGCGGGCGAGGTCGACGTGCTCGACGCCATCCCGCTCGACGTCAGCCAGGTGGTGCTCGGCAATCCGGACATCACGGTGCTGCGCGTCGCCTCCACCGCGCATCGCCAGTTCCATATGCGCTGCGACATGGCGCCCTTCACCGACAAGCGCGTGCGCCAGGCGCTGGCGCTGTGCATCGACCGCTCGAAGCTGGTCGACGGGCTCTGCCGCGGCATGGCGGCGACCGGCAATGACAGCCCGTTCGCGCCGGCTTTCCCCGCGACCGACAAGTCGGTGGCGCAGCGCACGCAGGACATCGCCAAGGCCAAGCAGCTGATGGAAGCAGCGGGCCTTGCCAGCGGCTTCGACATGACGCTGACGACGCTGCTCTATTCCGACATTCCCGGATACGCGCAGCTCTTCCAGAACTTCGCCAAGGAGATCGGCGCCCGTATCTCGCTCAACATCGAGGACCAGGACAAATATTACGGCAAGGCGGTGTTCGGCCAGTCGGACTGGCTGGACAGCCCGCTCGGCATCACCGACTACGCGCATCGCAGCGTGCCGAACGTCTTCCTGAAAAGCCCGTTGGTCAGCGACGGTCCGTGGAATGCGGCGCATTTCAAGAATACGGCCTATGACGGGCTGGTGACCGGCTATCTCAAGGCGCTCGACCTCGACACGCAGCGCAAGGCGGCGTCGGACATCCAAAAGCTGCTGCTCGACGAGACGCCGGTGATCTTCAGCTACTTCCCGGACCTTTTGGTGCCGGTGCGCAAGAATGTCAGCGGCCTGCCGCCGATCGCCGCCGGGCTGCTGCTCGACCGGGTATCGATAGGTTGATCATGGTCGCGCGCAAGGCCCTGGCTGCCAACGACGAAAAAAGGACGACTACCATTCGCAAGCCTCATTTGCGCGGCCGCGGGCCGCATTTCCCGCTGCTCGACAATATCGTGCAATATGAGTTCGAGCCCGGCTATGT
>NZ_RZSC01000606.1:0-3625 GCF_003998155.1 Mesorhizobium sp. M1E.F.Ca.ET.063.01.1.1 | reverse complement strand
CTACTATCACTTCAAGAGCAAGGACGAGCTGATCACGGCCTATCTCGACAGCCGCGACCAGCCGAACCTCAAGCAGATGGCCGGCTGGTTCGAGGCCGCGGAAGGCGGCGCGGACAAGAAGGTCGTGGCGATCTTCACCCATCTGGCGCGCGTGGCGCGGCACGTCAAATGGAAGGGCTGCGGCTTCCTGCGCACGGCCGCCGAGCTCGCCGCGATGCCCGGCCATCCGGCGGTGAAGGCCGGCTCCCGCCATAAGAGCAATTTCGAGAAATGGCTGGCGGGCGAGCTTTCGAGCCATGGCGTGCGCGAACCGAAGATGCTGGCGCGCGAGATCGTGCTGCTGATGGACGGCGCCTTTTCCAGCATGCTGATCCACCACAATCCCGACTACATCACCGCCGCCGGCCACGCCGCCGCGACGCTGGTGCGGGCGCGGATGGCGCAGACGGCGTAGATCCCGGCTTCGAACCGGCCGGCGAAACGCGGCCGCATCCCCCTTCGCCGCAACCTGGCGCCCCCCGGCTGCGCCGGAAACCATGAAGGAGGCTTGGCCGGCTCGGCGCGGGCGGGTTGTTCCAGCGCCTTGGACCAAAGAGCTGGGACGAGAATTAGGGCCAGCCGGCCTGACTTGGGTGGTGCAATGCAGGAAGCGGATGGTCATTATAAGGAGAGTCTTTATAACGGTCGATCTGATCACGACCACCAAGGGGAGACGATGCGTTACATACGTCCGCTTTCAATAGAAGATGCCGTTGGCGAGCTCGCCAAGGCGGTTGGCCCGGCAGCCATCCTTGCCGGCGGCAGCGACCTTCTCGTGAGGATGAAGGGTGGTTTCATCGAGCCCGAGCTGATCGTCGACATCAAGGCGATTAACGGCCTGAGCGATATCCAGGAAACGGCCGACGGCTTCAGGATCGGCGCCGCGGTGCCTTGCGCGGTGCTGGGCGAGAACGCGGCGCTGAAGAAGGCATGGCCGGGCGTCGTCGAGGCGGCCAAGCTGATCGGCTCGAAGCAGGTGCAGGGACGCTGCACCATCGTCGGCAATCTCTGTAACGCCTCGCCCGCCGCCGACAGCGTGCCGGCGCTGGTGGCAGCCGGCGCCAAGGCCGTGGTTGCCGGGCCGAACGGCAAGCGCACCATTGCCGTGGAGGCCGTGCCGACCGGGCCTGGCCGTACCTCGCTCGCCAAGGGCGAGATCGTCGAGGCGATCCTGCTCGACAAGCGCCCGCCGCATGCGGGCGACGCCTATCAGCGCTTCATTCCGCGCACCGAGATGGACATCGCGGTTGTGAGCGCCGGCGTGAACCTGACGCTCGATGAGGCGGGCATCATCAAGGCGGCCCGCGTGGCGCTGGGCGCCGCGGCGCCGACGGTGCTGCTCGTCGAGGAGGCGGCGCAGGTTCTCGTCGGTTCGAAGCCGGACGAACAGACGCTGGAGCGGCTGGCAAAAGTCTGCTCGGGCGCCTGCCGTCCCATCGACGACAAGCGGGGCACCATCGAATTCAGACGAAAAGTCGCGGGCGTGCTGGCGAAACGGGTCGCCGCCACCGCTTATGAGCGTGCAGGAGGCAAATGATGGCCGGTGTAGCGGTTTCAACGACAATCAATGGCGATCACGTCGAGTATCTCTGCCAGCCCGACGAGACGCTGCTCGAAGTGCTGCGCGACCGGCTGGGGCTCACCGGCGCCAAGGAAGGCTGCGGCACCGGCGACTGCGGCGCCTGCAGCGTCATCCTCGACAACCGGCTGGTGTGCTCCTGCCTGGTGCTCGGCGCGGAAGCGGAAGGCCGGCAGGTCGAGACCATCGAGGGTATGGCGCACGGCGACCAACTGCACCCGCTGCAGCAGAAGTTCCTGGAGCATGCGGCGCTGCAATGCGGCATCTGCACCCCCGGCTTCCTGATCGCCGCCAAGGACCTTCTGGCGAAGAACCCCTCGCCTACCGAGGAGGAAATCCGCTTCGGGCTGGCCGGCAACCTCTGCCGCTGCACCGGCTATGACAAGATCGTGCGCGCCGTCCAGGACGCGGCAAACGTGATGAAGGGAGCCTGAGATGAATTTCGATCCGCGCTATTCGGGACGCAGTTTCTCTTCGGTCGGCACGCGCCCCATCCGCCCCGACGGCGTCGACAAGGTGACGGGACGCGCGCGCTACGGCGCCGACTTCAACATGGCCGGGCAGCTCGTGGGCCGCATCCTGCGCAGCCCGCACGCCCATGCCGTCATCAGGAAGATCGACACCTCGAAGGCGGAAAAACTCGCCGGCGTGAAGGCGGTGATCACGGCGAAAGACCTGCCCGACCTCACCGACGGCGATGCCGCGATGTACGACATCCTCGACAACTCGATGGCGCGCACCAAGGCGCTCTATGACGGCCATGCGGTGGCCGCGGTCGCCGCGATCGACGCCCGCACCGCGAGACAGGCGCTGAAGCTGATCGAGGTCGACTATGAGGTGCTGCCGCATGTGACCGATGTCGACGAGGCGATGAAGCACCACGCGCCGCTCATCAACGACGCCATCTTCACCGAGGGGCTGGAGGAAAAGCCCGTAAAACCGTCCAACGTCACCAAGCGCACGCAATACGGCCATGGCGACGTCCATCAGGGTTTCGCCCAAGCCGATTTCGTCGTCGAGCGCTCCTTCAAGACCGAGCAGACGCATCAGGGCTATATCGAGCCGCATGCCTGCGTAGCGAGCGTCAACCCGGATGGCACCGCGGAGCTGTGGGTCTGCACGCAAGGGCATTTCGTCTACCGCCAGCATTGCGCCCAGTTGCTCGGCATGGAAGCCTCGAAGCTGCGCGTCACCTCCTCCGAGATCGGCGGCGGCTTCGGCGGTAAGACCCATGTCTGGGCCGAGCCGGTGGCGCTCGCCTTGTCGCGCAAGGCCGGCCGGCCGGTGAAGCTGGTGATGACCCGCGACGAGGTTTTTCGCGCCTCGGGTCCGACCAGCGCCACCTCGATCGACGTCAAGATCGGCGCGAAGAAGGACGGCACGATCACTGCGGCCGAAGCGACGCTGCGCTATAGCTGCGGCCCCTATGCCGGCATGTGGGCCGAGATCGGCGCCATGACGGCGTTCGCCTGCTACAAGCTCGAGAACGTCAAGACCGTCGGCTACGAGGTGCTGGTCAACCGGCCGAAGACGGCGGCCTATCGCGCGCCCTCGGCGCCGATGGCGGCGTTCGCGGTGGAAAGCGCGGTCGACGAGCTCGCCAAGGAGATCGGCATGGATCCGGTCGATTTCCGCATCAAGAACGCGGCCCAGGAAGGCACCCGCGCCTCCTACGGCCCGGTCTACGGCCCGATCGGCATCGGCCCGACGCTGGAAGCGGTGAAGAACCATCCGCACATGAAGGCGCCGCTCGGCCTCAACCAGGGGCGCGGCATGGCCTGCGGCTTCTGGTTCAACTTCGGCGGCCAGACCTGCACCGACCTCAACATCGGCATGGACGGCTCGGTCTCGCTCGCGGTCGGCACCGTGGACGTCGGCGGCTCGCGCGCGTCACTGTCGCTGGTGGCGGCGGAGGAGCTCGGCATCGACTACAGCCACGTCAAGGCGATCGTCGCCGACACCTCCAGCCTCGGTTACAACGACATGACCGACGGCAGCCGCGGCACC
>NZ_RZSC01000605.1:0-3636 GCF_003998155.1 Mesorhizobium sp. M1E.F.Ca.ET.063.01.1.1 | reverse complement strand
GCCAGATGCAAGGCGAAATGGGCCGGGTTGAGCAGGCTGGTGACGAATTCGATGGCGCGCCCGTCGGCGGCACGCGTCAGGCGGCGCGTACGCAGGAAGGGCGTGCCTGGAGCGCAATCGAGAATGGCTGCGTCGGCGGCGCTCAGCATCTCGATGTCGACCCATTCCTCGCCATGATCGGGCACCAGCCCTGCCCCACGCAGCGTCTGGTGCAGCGAGCCTTCTCGAAGGCCGCGCAGCGGCACGTCTTCCAGTTCCGGCGACAAGGGCAAGCGGCTGCGCTCGATCGAAATGGCGTGGCCGTCATCGGCATTGCTGCGCACACGGTCGACGGCGATGAAGGACGGGTTCCTAACACCGAGTCTTGCCGCGAGCTCGGCGTCCTCGATGATCTCGAGCCTCAACGTCCGGGTCTCGGCATTGGCGCCTGCATTGGCAAGCGCGCGCGACCAGCCGATCGCGTCATCGACGGGCATGCCGTCGAAGGTGACGAAGGAACCGATACCGACCTTGGTGGTGATGAGCCCGCGACTGGAAAGCTCCTCCAGCCCTTTGCGGACGGTATTGCGGCTGACGGAGAAGCGCTGGACCAGCTCGTTCTCGCTCTGCAGGCGGTCGCCGAAGCCGAGCACGCCGGAGCGGATCTCATGCTCCAGAACCGTCGCGATCTGCTCGGGCTTGCCCGTGCCGGGGGTGAGTTGCATCGCGCGACGGGCCATATCGATACCTGTTCAATGAACCTGTATAATCCTGTTCAATATTGGGTTTGAAGGGCGACGTCAATCACGAAAAATCCGCAGGGCAACGACAGTCTTCGATTCTGGAACGCAGCAGACGCCTCAGCGTTCTTCCGGCGGCTTCAGCCCCCGGAACTGCACCAGCAACAGCAAATCGTAGGCGATCTTCAGCGCCCCGCAGATCAGCAGCGGCCACGCCCGGAACGATGCAGCGAAGAGAGCGCCGGCCAAGGCAGGGCTGGCCGAGGCGGCCAGGCTGCGCGGCACCGACGTGAAGCTCGCGGCAGCTGCCCGCTCCCCCTCTGTGACAACGGCCATGACGTAGGACGAGCGGGTTGGCACATCCATCTGCGACAGAGCGGCCCGGATCGACAAAAAGACAAGCGCCAAGGGGAGCGTTGGCGCCAGCGCCGCGAACATCAGAGCGATGCTGGACGGAATGTGCGTGAACACCATCGTGTTGATCAGGCCGATGCGCCGCGACAGCCGGGCGGCCACAGGAAACGAGAGCGCCGACAGCACGCCCGACCAGAAGAAGAAAACACCTGCCTGCGAAAGCGACAGGTTGAATTGCTCGAAGAGCCAAAGTGCGAGCAACGATTGGACGACGAAGCCTCCCGCGAAGGCATCGAGGCTGAACAGGGCCGCAAGCTTGAAGACAACGTAGCGCGAGGGGCCGAGCGCGGCGGCTGTGCCGGCAGCCAACGCCGGGCGGCGCGGGATGCACGCATAGAACGAACCGCCGAGCAGACCGAGAAGCGCGTAAAGGACGAACATGGCCTTGATGCCGGCAAGTCGGTCGAGGCCAACCGGCGCCAGAAGGTCAGGCATCCCTGCAGCGAGTCCGCCTGCGGCGCCTGCGAACGCGCCCACGAGACTGTAGCGTGCGAACATCCTGGTACGCTCACGCTCCGTGACCTCGCGCGTCAGCACGGCGTGCTCCAGCGGCACGAAGACACTGACACTGCCGGCCGAGGGATTGATCGTGCCGGCGAGCGCAACGACCAGAAGCAACGCGTAGTCATGGACAACGGCAAAGGCCACGCCAGTGGCAATCATCAAACCAGCGCCAGCCAGCAGGAGTTGACGATGATCGTGTCTGGCGCCGAGGAACCCGACACCTATGGTCAGCAGCGCGGAACCAAGCAGCGATGCCGTGGCGATGACACCGACCTGCAGGGGAGTGAATCCGAGGGCGAGCAGGTAGACGGGCAACAGCACGGCCACGAAGCCGTCGCCGAAATCCCGCAGGGCGCGGGCGGCAAAGAGAAAAATCGCCGGATGTATCCGTTCCACCGGTCCAGTCTCTCGACGGTTTGCTTCCAGCATCAGCGTCGTGGCTTTGCAGCCAGGCACCTACCCGGAGCCGAAGATATCATGCTGGAGGAGACTTAAACGTGCCAGCCAGCGGTATTGGCCGCCTTCAAACGAAGAAAAACTCCTCCACACGCTGCTTGGCTTTCCGCAGCACCGGAAGGATCTCGCGCTCCATCGCCTCGACCGAGAAACGCGCCGACTGGGTCGAGACGTTGATGGCGGCGACGGTACGGCCGGCGCGGTCGTTGACCGGCACGGCGATCGAGCGCAGGCCGAGCTCCAATTCCTCGTCGACGACGGCGAAGCCATCCACCCTCGCCTTGTCGATGGCCTTGCCCAGCGCGGCACGGCTGGTGATCGTCTTCGGCGTCCGTCGCTCGATCGTCGCTTCGCCGAGAAAAGCCTTCAACTCGTCCGCTGCCAGGCCGGAGAGCAGCGCGCGACCCATCGAGGTGCAGTAGGCAGGCAGCCTCGTGCCGATGTCGAGCGCGACGCTCAATATCCGGCGGCCGGGGATGCGCGCGACATAGACGACGTCCTCGCCCGACAGCACTGCCGCATTGCAGGCCTCGTCGAACTGCCCGGCCACCTCACGCATGATGGGCGTGGCAAAGGTCCATAGTGAAGCGCCGCCGAGCCATGTTCGGGCAACGGTCAACAGGCGCGGCGACAGCGAGAACAGCCGGCCCGATTGCGTCGCATAGCCAGTGGCTACCAACGTCAGCAGGAAACGGCGTGCGCCGGCGCGCGTCAGGCTCGCCTCCTCGGCCATCTCCGTCAGCGTCATGCCAAGCGGATGGCGAGCGAGGATCTCCATCACCGCCAAGCCGCGTTCCAGCGAGCCGACATGATCGCGTGATACTGGCTCGTCTTCCATGGGCGTTCCCAGGCTGGCGTTGACTCTGCACAAAGCGCCGAGTTAGAAATATCTCATATAGAACTTATGTTCGCAATGCGAACTTTTTCAATCTCCGGAGCCGCCACGATGGTCAAGTTCCTGCCGCTGAAAGAGGCCGTTGCGGAGAATTTGCATGATGGCGACGCGGTCGCTTTCGAAGGCTTCACCCATCTGATCCCGACCGCCGCCGCGCATGAAGCGATCCGCCAGGGCTTTCGCGACCTGACCCTGATCCGCATGACGCCCGACCTGATCTACGACCAGATGATCGGCATGGGCATCGCCAAGAAGATCGTCTTCTCCTATCTCGGCAATCCGGGCGTCGGCCTGCTCAGGCGCGCCCGCGACGCCATCGAGAACGGCTTTCCGCGCGCGATCGAGGTCGAGGAGCACAGCCATGCCGGCATGGCCAACGCTTACGAGGCGGGTGCCGCCGGCCTGCCCTGCGCGGTGTTTCGCGGCTATCGCGGCGCGGGTCTTGCCGCGGTCAATCCGAACATCAAATCCATCACCTGCCCGTTCACCGGCGAGGTGCTTGCCGCCGTTCCGGCGATCCGGCCCGACGTCACCTTCATCCACGCGCAGAAGGCGGACCGCAAGGGCAACGTGCTGGTCGAGGGCATCATCGGCATCCAGAAGGAGGCGGTGCTGGCGGCAAAGCGCGCAGTGGTGACGGTCGAGGAA
>NZ_RZSC01000604.1:0-3640 GCF_003998155.1 Mesorhizobium sp. M1E.F.Ca.ET.063.01.1.1 | reverse complement strand
GCATCATCAGCTTGATCATTCTCGGCGTCATCGCCGGCTTCATCGTCAGCAAGATCGTCAACAAGACCGGCCAAGGCATGATAATGGACATCGTGCTCGGCATCGTCGGCGCAATCGTCGGCGGTGTGATCTTCAGCGCTTTCGGCGCATCGGGCGTCACCGGCCTCAACATCTGGAGCCTGATCGTCGCCGTCATCGGCTCGGTCGTCGTGCTCTGGGCCCACCACCAGATCAGCGGCAAGCGCACGCTGTAGAAACAGGAACCCGCAGCTCGTTCGGCCGCGGACGATCGCCGGATTTTGGGCCGGTCGCGGCGCGCGATCGCGGCGACGGTATATTGACAAGCGATCCCGCCCGACGCCGCTGGAAAGCGGGCAGGGCGCCAGGCTGTGCGGATCGGATGCCTCAGGCAACCACGGTCAGGCGCCGCCGTCTTTCATCGAGCGAGACGATGGCGAGGCCGCTGCCGACGACCAGCAGGATGCCGCAGACGGCGAGCGCATTGGGAAACTGCCCGAACACGAGCAGGCCGGAAATCACCGCCCAGACGGTGAAGCAGTAATAGAAGGGTGCGACCGCGCTGGTCGGTCCGACGCGATAGGCCATGAAGATGAAGAAATGGCCGAAGATCAGGAACAGGCCGGCGCCGGCGATCAGCAAGAGGTGGCGACCCTCCGGCATCGTCCATTGCTCGGAGACGAGATGCGCTATGCCTGAGCCGATCACCACCACCACGACGGCGGAGATGGCGACGATCATGCCTGGCACCTCGGCGCCCACTTTGCGTCCGGCAAGGTCGCGCGCCGCTGC
Organism: Mesorhizobium sp. M1E.F.Ca.ET.063.01.1.1; assembly: GCF_003998155.1. Lineage (NCBI taxonomy): Bacteria > Pseudomonadati > Pseudomonadota > Alphaproteobacteria > Hyphomicrobiales > Phyllobacteriaceae > Mesorhizobium > Mesorhizobium sp. M1E.F.Ca.ET.063.01.1.1. The sequence goes on along the minus strand of NZ_RZSC01000604.1, from coordinate 2,830 downwards.
CAGGGCCGCGTTGCCGAGCGCCAGCAGGGCATAGACGGAAATGCCTTGCATGGTCGGCTGCGCCACCATGAGAGCGCCGATAAAGCCGAGGCCGATCAGCGCCATGCGCGCGGCGCCGATCTTTTCGCCGAACAGGATCGAGGAGCCGACCAGCATCAGCAGCGGCGTGATCTGGCCGAGCGCCGTCGAATCGGCGATCTGCATGTTGGCCAAGGCCACGACGTAGCAGAGGATCGCGGCGAGCTCGCAAAGATTCCGCCGCAGCACCTTGCGCTCGAAAAGCAGCGGGATCTGCCTGCCATAGCCCAGCATGAAGAGCAGCGGCACACCCCACAGCGTCGCGGCGACGCCGCGCAGGAAGAGCACCTCGTATGGCGGCAGTCCGGTGGTCGCGAGCTTCATCATCGTGTCGTTGACGAGGTAGGAGCCCGTCGAGACGATCATGAACAGGGGACCGCGGATATTTGCCGGAATGAACTGCATTCGCCGAAGAAATCAGAGCCATGTCGCGGCGGCAATGGGCCAGTTCCGGGCGATCGGGCTGCTATCCGCGGGAATCTGTTGATGAGGTGTCCGAGACGTGGATGGCCGCCTATTTGAATTCATCCACGGCGGCCCTATATCCGCGTCACGTCCCCTGTAATCGGATCATTGGTTCGGTCGAGTGCGAGAACGCTCGGCTACAAGGTACTTGTGTTTTTCGGCCGTTGTCGCTAATCGCCCCGCATTCGACTGAACTGAAGGTCAAGGCCGCCCAAGGAAAGAGACTATGGCAAAAGGTAAATTCGAGCGCACCAAGCCGCATGTGAACATTGGCACGATCGGTCACGTCGATCATGGCAAGACGTCGCTGACGGCGGCGATCACGAAGTATTTTGGCGAATACAAGCGCTATGACCAGATCGACGCGGCGCCTGAAGAGAAGGCGCGCGGCATCACGATCTCGACGGCGCATGTCGAGTATGAGACGGCCAACCGTCACTATGCCCACGTCGACTGCCCCGGCCACGCCGACTATGTGAAGAACATGATCACCGGTGCCGCGCAGATGGACGGCGCGATCCTGGTGGTTTCGGCCGCCGACGGCCCGATGCCGCAGACCCGCGAGCACATCCTTTTGGCCCGTCAGGTCGGCGTGCCCTCGATCGTGGTGTTCCTGAACAAGGTCGACCAGGTCGACGACGCCGAGCTGCTCGAGCTGGTCGAGCTCGAGGTTCGCGAGCTGCTGACCAAGAACGAGTTCCCCGGCGACGACATTCCGATCGTCAAGGGCTCGGCGCTGGCTGCGCTTGAGGATTCGAACAAGACCATCGGCGAGGATGCGATCCGCGAGCTGATGGCTCAGGTCGACGCCTACATCCCGACGCCGGTTCGTCCGCTGGACAAGCCGTTCCTGATGCCGATCGAGGACGTGTTCTCGATCTCGGGCCGCGGCACGGTCGTGACCGGCCGCGTCGAGCGCGGCGTGGTCAAGGTCGGCGAGGAACTTGAGATCGTCGGCATCCGTCCGACCACCAAGACGACCTGCACGGGCGTCGAGATGTTCCGCAAGCTGCTCGACCAGGGCCAGGCCGGCGACAACATCGGCGCGCTGCTGCGCGGTGTCGACCGTGAGGGCGTCGAGCGCGGCCAGGTTCTGGCCAAGCCGGGTTCGGTCAAGCCGCACAAGAAGTTCGTGGCCGAGGCCTACATCCTGACCAAGGACGAGGGCGGCCGTCACACGCCGTTCTTCACCAACTACCGTCCGCAGTTCTACTTCCGCACGACCGACGTGACGGGCATCGTGACGCTGCCGGCCGGCACCGAGATGGTGATGCCCGGCGACAACATCACCGTCGACGTCGAGCTGATCGTGCCGATCGCGATGGAAGAGAAGCTGCGCTTCGCCATCCGTGAAGGCGGCCGCACCGTCGGTGCCGGCATCGTCGTCACCATCAAGGAATAATCGATCCGGCATCAGCCGGTTCGAGAAGGAAAGGGCGGTCTTCGGGCCGCCCTTTTTCGTTTCCGGCGCTCCGAAGGTGAAGTATCGCGCCAGGCCTTTCAAAGCTGTTTGCAAGCGACATCGCTGCAACTAGTATGGGTTGTACCCGTGGGGGCTTTGCAAGCGTGGTTCGGGAAAGCCGTTCAGACAGCATTCGGTGGTGGCGCTGGCCGATCCGGCTGGGCTTGGCCGCTGCCGTGGGGCTGGCCACGTTTACCGCCGCAGCCAAGGAAGAGGCACCCGACCTTGGTCCGCCGATGCGCTTTGCCGTCGTGCGCAGCAGCGCGCCTGGCTGTGAGCCGAACTGCCCCGAGTGGATTTCTGCGGAAGGCACCATCGAGGCCGGCGTGCCGGCCCTGCTCAGGCGCCTGCTGAAGACGCTTGCCGGCCGGCAATTGCCGGTCGTCGTCAATTCCCCGGGCGGCAATGTCGATGCCGCGCTGCAGCTCGGCCGCATGATCCGCAAGAACAAGCTCGACATCGCCGTAGGCACGACGGAGTTTTCCGGCTGCTCGCCGGAGATGAAGAATTGCCGGGACAATGACGGCAAGGCCGCGCCGTATTCCGGCATCGCCTATGACAGCGGCGCGATGTGCAACTCGGCCTGTCCGCTGATGTTTTCCGGCGGCGTTCGCCGCGTCGTCGGCGAGTGGGCCTTTCTCGGCGTCCACCAGATCACCACGACATACCACAGGGAAAAGCTGCTTTACCGCACCACCTACAAAATCGTGAACGGCAAGAAGAAGATCCTCGGCACTAGAATCGTCAGCCGCAAGAACGCCGGCAGCTACAAGACCTTCGAGATGAGCAAGGCGGTCGAGAAGCGGCTCTCGGCCTATTTGAGGG
>NZ_RZSC01000603.1:0-3645 GCF_003998155.1 Mesorhizobium sp. M1E.F.Ca.ET.063.01.1.1 | reverse complement strand
AAGCTGCCCGATCGCCAGGACACGGGAGCCCGCATCAACGGCCTGCTGCTGCTTGGCTCGCTCTGGGACGACAGCTTCCTGACCAGCCCCGCCTTCAAGCGCCGGGTACCGGTGTTCTTTGGCCAGGGCAGCCACGACGTGGTTTTCCCGGTGGAGAAGCAGGAGGCGTTCTTCCGCTCGATCCTCGCCAAGTCGAAGGCCTATCCGACCCGTTTCGTGCGCTTCGAGACCGGCACGCACGGGACGCCGATCCGTATGGTCGACTGGCGCGGCACGCTCAATTGGATGCTGACGAAAGCGCCTTGAACAAGGGCGCCCTCAACTCAAGGTGGGGTGTTGTAGTCCAGTACGGTCTCGGGGTTGATCTCGCCGTCATAGGACGCATCGACATCGTACTGCACCAGCGAGAAATTGCCGTTGCGGAACAGATAGGTGCCGGTCGACGAGGCGTCGCCGACACCGCGCCATTTGTTCATGGACGTGATCGTCCTGGTCTTGTCGTCAAACTCGGAATTGACCAACTGGTCGTCGGTCTGGAAACCGATGATGTGGATCCCCTCGACCTTGCCCTCGCTGTTGTTGTTCTCGTAGCGGATGTCCAGCTCCGGCGAGGCGAACTGCAGCTGCCTGACGCCGGCGACATCGTCATAGGTGTAATAGACCGCGCTCTCATTGTAGGCGGCCAGCGAGCAGAAGAAGCGGAAAAGCCGAGTCTCGCGCTCCGGCTCGTCGGCTCCGGCGTCCTTGTCCTTATAGCGGATGGAGTAGGCGTCCGGCTCGCCGGCTGGCTTGCCTTCCGGATTCTCCTTGTCGCACTGTTCGCCATAGGTGGCGAGGAACGCCTTCCTGGCCTGTTCAAGCGCCTCGTCCGTCTTCGGGGGCGGCGGGCCGTCGCCGCAGCTGGCCGGCACGGCACTTTCGAAATCTTCGGTCGACGGCTTCAGCGCGCCCTTGTCGATGAAGATCGGCTGGAACGGCGGTTCCTGTATCTGCGCGTTGACCTGGCGAAGCGTGTAACAGCCGGCAAAGACCTTGGCTTCGCCTTTCTTGTCGGTCGCCTGGATGGCGACGGGAACGCTGTAATAGATGCTGCCGGCCGCGCCCTCGTCGGAAACGGCGCCGGTCTTGACCTCGACCGTGTCGGTGTTGTCGTAGCCTTTGACGAAAGCGTTGAAATCTTTTGCTGGCTTCGTATCGCCATAGTAACCCCAGGCGCGAGCGAATTCATGCCGGCCGATGGCGCTGTAGAGCGAGCGAACGACCGCCTCTGCGCTGGATCTATCGTCGATATAAGGCACTTCGGCTGCGAGCGCCGACTGGCCGATGCCAACAAGGGAGAGCAAGGCAGTCGCTGCGAGAAGGGCACGTATCATCGGGAATCTCCGCTCGATAACGAAAATACTACCACGGCGATTGCGGCGGCGCGGTGACGCGGCCTGGACACTGCTTGAAGAATCGGGCCGGGAGGCGCTACCTCACGACCCGCGGCGCTGAGGCCGCCTGGGGAGATTACTCACGTGACCATATCCATGTACGATATTTCCGTGGCCGTCTTTTCGGCCCGGCTGAAGGCGCTGGCCAGCGTGCTGTCGCTGGCCGAGCAGAACGCTGCCGACCGCAAGATCGACCCGCAGGTGTTCCTGACCGCCAGGCTGGCGCCCGACATGTTCGCGCTGACGAGGCAGGTGCAGATCGCCACCGATCACGCCAAGGGCGCGCCGTCGCGGCTCGCCGGCCGCGAAGTGCCGAAATTCGAGGACAATGAGTCAAGCTTCGAGGAACTGCACGCCCGAATCGCCAAGACGCTCGATCATCTGGCGACATTCTCGGCCGCAGACCTGGCGGGCTCGGAGGAGCGGACGATCGAGCTCAGGCTTGCCGGGCGCGAGGTGTCGATGAGCGGGCTGCAGTACCTGCTTCATGCCGCCATGCCGAACTTCTACTTCCACGTCACCACGGCCTACGACATCCTGCGGCATAACGGCGTGCCGCTGGGCAAGGCGATTTTCCTGGGACGCTAACAACCGAGAGGGTTCCCGGCCACCACCGGGAAGCCTCTTTGCTTTTGGTTTCGCGCAATTCCGGACGGAGCCGCGGCACACTTGCCCTGGAATTGCCCGAGCGCCAGATCAGCGTATCGACATTTCGCGGGCGATACGCGGAAAATCCGCCGGCTTGATGCCGATATCGGCGCGGTCGGCATTGCTCATCGCGTTCAGAAGCGCGAGCGCCGAACGGTAACGCTGCTGTTCCTGCGGGCGTGGCCGCGCGAACATTTCAGTGAAGAACCCCATATCCCAGGCCCCTAATTTGTCCTCCACACGTCTAATATATAGGCGATTTGTTACAATTGTGCAGTGCAGCAATCGCATGGCAGCCATGCCTTTGCGAATTTTTTCCGCCACAATCGATTTTTTTGAAACTTTTGCAGAAGCTCGATCGTAGGCCTCGATGCTGGCTCCATGGCCGGCTTTTCCTCGCCATTCCTGGCGACCTTGCCGGGCTGCACAAAATGCGGTCCGGCTTTTTGTTTCGGCGGCGACTGCGTCGGGTTTCCGGAAGCTGAAAAGCCCGCAATTGTTAACGTCATGGGAATTCATTCTTAACGAGAGCGCTCTATGGTCGGCGGCGACGGTGAATGCCGTCGCAATACGGGGAGGCTGAGATCGGCACCGGGAACAAGCTCGATTTCGCTTCGTTGCTCGACGACCTGATCATCGCTTCCGAGAAGGGCGAAGACGGGGGCGCCAGGCCCTCTATACCGTTCGATTATCTGTCGGTGGCGGACGAGCTTCATTCCGGTCGCATCAAGGTTGCGGGCGAGAGCGTCGCCGCAGAATACCGTGAAGCGGGCACTGATCTTGCCGCCGAGTTCGCCGCGATTCTCGACCAGGCCAAGCTGGCGCTTGCCGGCGAAGAGCCGCGGCCGGAGGAAAAGCTGCCGCCGATCGATCCGGAATCGATTGCCGGCGAGCTCGGCCTGGACCGTCCAGGCAAGAATGCCGATTTCGGCCGCATGCGGCGCAACTTCGCTTTCGCCAACCATCCGGACCGTGTTGCCCCGCATCTGCGCCAGCGCGCCATGATCCGCATGCAGGTCGCCAACATGCTGATCGACGAGGCCAAGCGGCGCGCTCTGGCTGCGGCGCGCCGCTAGCAATTCACGCAAAAGTCGGCGGCGGCAGGGTTGGAGAACCCCAAGCCTTTGCTTTATGCTTGAATTCCTCGCCGCGCAGCCGCGCAAAACCTCCCGCCGGAGAAAATTCCATGCATAAACGCCGCCTCGGTCGGACCGATCTCCTTGTTTCGCAAATCTGCCTGGGCTCGATGGCCTGGTGCCAGCAGAACACCGAGGCCGAAGGTCATGCGCAGATGGATCTGGCCTTCTCGCGCGGGGTGAATTTCATCGACACCGCCGAGCTTTACTCGATCCCGCCGAAGGCCGAGACGCAGGGGCGGACCGAGAAGATCATCGGAAGCTGGATGAAGGAGAAGGGAAATCGCGACAAGGTCGTCATCGCCTCGAAAGTAGTCGGCCGCACCGCCAACACCTGGTTCCGCGGCGACCGCCCTTCGAAGCTGGTTCGTGCCGATATATTCGATGCGGTCGAGAAGTCGCTGGCCAAGCTCGGCACCGACTATATC
>NZ_RZSC01000602.1:0-3645 GCF_003998155.1 Mesorhizobium sp. M1E.F.Ca.ET.063.01.1.1 | reverse complement strand
GGCGTTGACGCCGATCAGGCATTTCTCGGCCGTGACCGTGCCTTTCGGCGTCGTCACCCTCACCTTGCCGCCGCCGCAGACGATGCCGGTCGCCGGCGTCCGCTCGAACAGCTGCGCGCCGGCCCCGGCCGCTGCTTTCGCCGTGCCGATCACCAGCTTCAGCGGGTGGATGTTCCCGGTGCCGGTGTCGCGCGTGCCGCCGAAATAGCGCGTCGAGCCCCGCCGCCCTGCGGCTTCCTTCGCGTCCATGAAGGAAATGTGCGGGTAGCCGAAGCGGCTCGCCATGATCTCGGCATGCGCCTTGTAGTCGTCGACATAGCGCTGCTTGTGCGCCACCGACAGCTGGCCAGGCATGTAGTCGATCTCGATCCGGTTGGCTGCCGCGAAGTCCAGCAGATGCGTCTTTGCCTCTTCCGCGAGATCGAAAAGCGCTTTGGCGCGGGAGAGACCGTATTCGTCCTCGAGTTCCTCCGCCCAGGCGCGCTGGCCGGTGCCGAGCTGGCCGCCATTGCGCCCCGACGCGCCATCGCCCAAGCGGTGCGCCTCGATCAGCACCACATTCGTGCCCGCCTTGGCCAGATGCGCCGCCGCCGAAAGTCCCGTAAAGCCGCCGCCGATGATGACGACATCGCAGGTCCGATCGCCGTCAAGCGCCGGATATTCGGGACGCGGCCCGACAGTGTCCTCATACCAGGAACGGCCGGGGGAGATGGGGGATTGGTAGGGCATGATTCGCCAGAACGCGAGGCTTTTTCAGTAAGGGAAAGCGAATAGCGAGTAGCGAATAGGGAATGAAGTTGGTGTTGTTCTATTCGCTATTCGCTATTCGCTATTCGCTATTCGCTCTCTCACACGTTCAGCAACAGATACTCCCGCTCCCACGGGCTGATCACTTCCATGAAGGTCTCGAACTCGGCTCGCTTGATCGCCGCGTAAGTTGCGGCGAAGGATTTTCCGAGGATGGCGCCGAGCTCCTTGTCGCCCTCGAACAGGTCGACGGCTTCGAGCAGGCTGCGCGGCAGGTCGATCTCGTCCTCATTGGCCGTGGTCAGCACCGGCGCCGAAGCCTTTTCCTTCTTCGTCATGCCGATCAGCCCGCAGGCGAGCGAGGCGGCGAGCGCCAGATAGGGGTTGGCATCGGAGGACGGGATGCGGTTTTCGACGCGCCGCGCCGCGGGGTCGGATCGCGGCACGCGGAAGGCCGTCGTGCGATTGTCGTAGCCCCATTTGGTGTTGACAGGCGCGGAGGCCGCCTGCGTCAGCCGGCGGTAGGAATTGACGTAGGGCGCGAACATCACCAGCGCGTTCGGCACGTGCTTCTGCATGCCGCCGATGAAATGGAAGAACGCGTCGGTCTCGGAACCGTCTTCGGCCGAGAAGATGTTACGGCCAGTCTTCTTGTCGAGGACCGACTGGTGGATGTGCATTGCCGAACCCGGCTGCCCCTGGATCGGCTTTGCCATGAATGTGGCGTAGATTTCATGCTTCAGCGCCGCCTCGCGGATCGTGCGCTTGAACATGAAGACCTGGTCGGCGAGCTCGATCGGATTGCCATGGCGCAGGTTGATCTCGAGCTGGCCGGCGCCTTCCTCGTGGATCAGCGTGTCGATCTCCAGGCCCTGCCGCTCGGAGAAATGGTAGATGTCGTCGATCAGTTCGTCGAACTCGTTGACGCCGGCGATCGAATAGCCGGCGCCGCCGCCGATCGGCCGCCCGGAGCGGCCGACGGGCGGCGTCAGCGGGTAGTCCGGGTCAGGGTTCTTGCGTACCAGATAGAATTCGATCTCGGGCGCCACCACGGGCTTCAGGCCGCGTTCGTCATAGGCGGCCAGCACGCGCTTCAGCACGTTGCGCGGCGTGAATTCGACGGAGCGGCCGTCCTGATGGACGAGATCGCAGATCACGGCAGCGGTCGGATCTTCCTCCCAGGGCACGACGGTCAGCGTCGAGAGGTCGGGCAAAAGCTTCAGGTCGCCGTCATCCTCGGGATAGTGGAAGCCGTTGCCGTCTTCCGGGTAGCCGCCGGAGATCGTCGTCATGAACACGGCCGAAGGCAGCGCAAGCGATGTGTTGGAGGTGAATTTCTTCGACGGCATCATCTTGCCGCGGGCGACGCCGGCCTGGTCCGGCGTGATGCATTCGATGTCCTCGATGCCGCGCCATTCCAGCCAGGCGCTGGCCTCCTTCCAGTTCTTCACACCGCGTTCGCTTTTCAGGAAGGCAGGCGTGCGGGCGCGTCCCCCCCGGCTCGACGGACGGACTTCCTTTTTTTCAGGCGGCATCATTCACCAGATTGTGTTGCGGATTTCGAAGTATAGCCGGGCCCCGCGGGGGAAGGGAAGGGGAGGCGCCAGAGTCGCCACAACGAGTGTCGACCTGCCGCCGCGTCTGTCTTCTTGCTGGCGGCGCCAGCCGACAAGGTCTAGATGAAACCTATCCGCAAAGGGTCTGCCCATGTCCGCTCTTACGACAATCGGCTTCGATGCCGACGACACGCTGTGGCAGAACGAGCAGTTCTTCCGCATGACCGAGAAGCGCTTTGCCGCCTTGCTGGCCGAGCACGGCGATCATGAGCACATCGCGGCAAGGCTGCTCGAGGCGGAAAGGCGCAACCTCGCCCTCTACGGCTTCGGCATCAAGGGCTTTACCTTGTCGATGATCGAGACAGCCGTCGAGATCACCGGTGGCGAGGTGCCTGGTTTGGTCATCGGCGAAATCCTGGCCGCCGGCCGCGAGATGCTCAGCCACCCGATCGAGCCGCTGCCGCATGCGCGCGAGACGGTCGAAAGGCTGGCGGAGTCCTACCATCTGGTGCTGATCACCAAGGGCGACCTCTTCGATCAGGAGCGCAAGCTGGCGCAGTCGGGAATGGGCGATCTCTTCGATGCGGTCGAGATCGTCAGCGACAAGAGCGCCGACACCTACGCCCGCATCTTCAGCCGCCATGGCGACGGTCCGCAGAACAGCATGATGGTCGGCAACTCGCTCAAGTCCGACGTGGTTCCCGCCATCGAGGCCGGCGGCTGGGGCATCCATGTGCCGCACGAATTGACCTGGGCGGTCGAACATGCGGAGGCGCCCGTCGCGGCGCCGCGTTTTCGCCGGATTGCCGATCTTGGCGAACTGCCGACCCTGGTCGAGGCCATCGTGAGGGCTGGCTGAAAGCCGCCGTCTAGCCGCGGCCCACCATCCGATCGATCACAGGTTGCAGTCTTTCAGGTGTGATTGGCTTGGCGACCACCACGTCGACCACATTCGACAGGCCAAGGCTGTCCGGCGTGCCATTCCTGGTTGAGAGCAGGATCACGGAAGGCAGCGCCTTGCCGGAGGCGCGCCGCAGCGCATCGATGCCGGACAACAGCCCGTCGCAATCCTTGTTGTCGGGGCCGCCGTCCAGGATCACTGCGCCGGGGACCAGGCTGGCCAGAGCTTTCTCGGCCGTCTCGGGTGACTCCGAGATCGGCTTCAGCCCCGACTTCTCCACGATCTTCGACACCACGACCCGGTTGATCGACGATTTGCCGACCACAAGCACCTTGGAGAAATCCGCGGATGGCCGGCCTGCCGCGCCGCGCTCCGCCGGTTTTATTGGTTTTCGAGGGTCGTCACGATTGGCGGGACACATAGCGGGCAGGCGCTCTGATT
>NZ_RZSC01000601.1:0-3653 GCF_003998155.1 Mesorhizobium sp. M1E.F.Ca.ET.063.01.1.1 | reverse complement strand
GTGTGGATCTCGTCGATGAACAACACCGCGCCGGGATAGTCCTCGAGCTCCTTGACGACCTGCTTCAGCCGCTCCTCGAAGTCGCCGCGATAGCGGGTGCCGGCGAGCAGCGTGCCCATGTCGAGCGCGAAGATGGTGGCGTCCTGCAGCACCTCGGGCACGTCGCCCTCGACGATGCGCTTGGCAAGGCCCTCGGCGATCGCCGTCTTGCCGACGCCGGGGTCGCCGACATAGAGCGGGTTGTTCTTGGAGCGGCGGCACAGCACCTGAATGGTGCGGTTGATCTCGCTCTCGCGGCCGATCAGCGGATCGATCTTGCCGGCCTTGGCCTTGTTGTTGAGGTTGATGCAATAGGCCGTCAGCGCGTCCTGCGGCTTCTTCTTGCCGCCGTCCTCCTGCGGCTCGGCGCCGTTCTGGCCGCCCTGTTCGTCCTCCGCGCCACGCGGCGTGCGCGACTCCGAGGCGCCGGGGCGCTTGGCGATGCCGTGCGAGATGTAGTTGACCGCGTCGTAGCGGGTCATCTGCTGTTCCTGCAGGAAATAGGCGGCGTGGCTCTCGCGCTCGGCGAAGATGGCGACGAGCACATTGGCGCCGGACACTTCCTCGCGGCCGGACGACTGCACATGGATGACGGCGCGCTGGATGACGCGCTGGAACCCGGCGGTCGGCTTGGAATCCTCGTCGTAACCGGTGACGAGATTGTCGAGCTCGGTATCGATATAGGTGAGAACGGTGTGCTTCAGCTCGTCGAGATCGACGTTGCAGGCGCGCATCACGGCGGCCGCCTCGGTATCGTCGATAAGCGCAAGCAGCAAGTGTTCGAGCGTCGCATATTCATGATGCCGCTCGTTGGCGAATGTCAGCGCCTGATGTAGCGCCTTTTCCAGGCCTTGGGAGAAAGCCGGCATGTTACCTCACTTCTTCTCCATCACGCATTGCAGCGGATGCTGATTCTGTCGGGCGAAATCCATGACCTGAGACACCTTGGTCTCGGCCACCTCGAATGTGTAGACCCCGCACTCGCCCACTCCATGATTGTGAACATGCAGCATGATGCGTGTGGCGGCCTCGCGGTCCTTCTGGAAAAAACGCTCCAGGACGTGAACCACGAACTCCATGGGAGTGTAGTCGTCGTTAAGGATGAGGACCCTGTAGAGGCTGGGCTTCTTGGTCTTGGTTTTGGTGCGCGTGATGACGGCTGTGCCGCGACCGGGATCGTTGCGGTCGCCGTCACTTTGCATTCGCACCACGCCTGCCGTGGCAGTCAAACCGATCGTCACGTAGTCCTGCCTTTTCGAATCCTCATGCGAGTTCAACATGTAGGTCTTCGATGGCCGATTTTAAGCCCTTCTGTTTAGCTGACAATATGGCTAGGTGGGCAAACTTCAGCGATTTTCTCAATCGTGAATGCGGCAGGGCTCAGGCAGTTGCAGTCACGCATAAAAAAAACCCGGCCGCGCTTCCGCGACCGGGTCCTTTTGGCAGGCCGGTTGGCCTAATCGGGTATGATCGGGCGAAATTACTTCGCCTTGGCGACGACCGATTCGAACGGCTTGTAGGCTTCCTTGGCGAGCTCGGCATAGAGATTGCCGATCTTGCTGGCCTCGGCCACGAAGCTCTCGTAGCTCTGCTTGGCGTAGTCGGTCTGGATCTCGATGGCCTTCTCGATCGACTTGGCCGAGAACAGTTTCTCGACGGCGGCGCTGCCGGCCTCGAAGCTCTTCTTGGTGTATTCGCCGGCCTCGGTGGCGATTGCCTGCGCGCCCTTGGTGAGCGAGGCAAAGCTCTTCAGTCCGTTGTCGGCAAACTCCTTGCCGTATTTCGTGAAGTCCTCATAGGTCTGGGTCATTTCACACTTCCCTTGGTTGAAACGCCCATTTGCCCCGGGCGCCCTTGTGCAATGCACCTCAATATATTGTGCATTGCACAAAAGTCAAGATTCCCTTGATCCGCAAGGGGCCCGAAGCGCAGCAACCGCTAAAATTCGAATAAACAGAGGCTCAAATCGCCAGAAAATGGTGAACGCGGCGGTTACCATAAACGGATTGGTAACGCTGGCCGCGATAGCTTGGCCGGAAGCGAGGCAGGCACTCCCTCTGCCGCCTCCGGGGCAACGAAAATTCAGGGTAAGCAGCGGTGCGTCAGGCATTGTCGGGGTTCGTCTCCAAATCTTCATTCTCCATCAAGGCAGTCATGATCGCCGCGCTTGCGGTGACGATCGTCGCCGCCGATGCCGCATCGGCTCTTGCCGCAAAGTCCGCGGCCATCGTCGTCGACGCCAAGACCGGCAAGGTGCTCTATTCGGCCGACGCCAACGGCCGGCGCTATCCGGCTTCGCTCACCAAGATGATGACGCTCTACCTCACCTTCGAAGCACTGGCGAAGGGCAGGATCAGCAAGAACACGCCGGTGCCGTACTCGGCGCATGCCGCGTCCGAGCCGCCGACCAAGCTCGGCGTGCGCGCCGGCGGCTCGGTTCCGGTCGAGACGGCGATCCTGTCGATGGTGACCAAGTCGGCCAACGACTCGGCGACCGCTCTGGGCGAACTCTTGGGCGGCAGCGAAGACAATTTCGCCCGCATGATGACGGCCAAGGCACGCCAGCTCGGCATGAACGGCACCGTCTTCCGCAACGCCAACGGCCTGCCCGACCCCGGTCAGTTCACCACGGCGCACGACATGGCGATGCTGGGCATCGCGCTCAGGGAGCACTTCCCGCAGTATTACGGCTATTTCTCGCAGCGCTCGTTCCTCTACGGCCGCCAGCGCATCAACGGCCACAACCGCCTGCTCGGCCGCATCAAGGGCGTGGACGGGATCAAGACGGGTTACACGCGCGCTTCCGGTTACAACCTGGTCTCCTCCGTTGCCGACGGCGATCGCCGCCTCGTCGCCGTGGTAATGGGTGGCGCTTCCGGCCGCAGCCGCGACAACCAGATGGCCTCGCTGATCAACACCTATCTGCCGCGCACCTCGACCCGCGGCGGCGGCAATCTGATCGCCAAGGCGGGTGGCGACAATCCGATCAAGGCTTTGGCCAAGGTCTTCCTGCCGAGGCATGACGCGCCGACCCCGGATGAAAAGCCGGCTGTCGAAGACACCGAAGTCGCGTCGGCCGACGACAATGCGCCGGCCGCCGAGGAAACCAGGCCAGTGATCCAGGTCAGGAAGGTGAAGACGGTTGCCGTGGCAGCCATGGCTCCGGCACCCGTGCCCCAGGAAACCAAATCGCAGACCGAAACCCCATCACAGACCGAAAGCACATCGCAGACCGTCGCCGCCTACGCCGAACCGGCGCCCGCGGCCGCGCCAGCCGTCGATCCGGTCAAGACTTCGTCCGTGCCGTCGGGATGGGTGGTGCAGGTCGCCTCCTCGCCGACGCAGTCAGGGGCTCAGGCCCTGCTGAACAAGACAAGCAAGCAGGCGCCGAAGATCCTGGCGGATGCCTCGGGCTTCACGGTCGCGTTCGACAAGGATGGCGTCACCTACTACCGCGCCCGTTTCGGCGGGTTCGGCTCGAAGGACGCAGCCTGGAAGGCCTGCGATGCCCTGAAGCGAAAGAAGATCTCGTGCTACGCCGTCCAGCAATAGGCGGCTTTTGAAACTCCTGGAAAGTTCAGCGTCGAAGGAGACTAGTCGTGATTGGAGAGCAA
>NZ_RZSC01000600.1:0-3655 GCF_003998155.1 Mesorhizobium sp. M1E.F.Ca.ET.063.01.1.1 | reverse complement strand
TGCGGGCATTTTGCCGGCTTGGCGAGAAGGCCCTTGTGCTGCCGCGGCGCGTCGGCTCCGCAATCGGGCCAGATGGTAGGGCCAGGCGGCTGCGAAAGCCGCGTCCGGGCACGGCGCGCAGCCGGTCGTGCCGGATCGGCCTTTACTCCAAAGGCAAGCTGGCGCGCAGTGCCTTCAGCGCCTCGCTCCAGCGGAGCAGTTCGTCGAGCATCATCTTGGCACCCTGCAGCACGTAGTCGCTCGCCTGGTATGCGCCACCCTTGTCAAGCAGCGTCCTGTAGGCGGGCAGCGCCACGCCTTCCGGGATCGGCATGACGCCGACCGAGGTCAGCAGCGGCTTCAGCGCCTGCGCAGCGCGTAGGCCGCCGGACACCCCGCCATAGCTGAAGATGGCGGCGGGCTTGTAGCGCCACTCCTTGAGCAGATAGTCGACCGCGTTCACGATCGCCGGGGCCACGAAGTAATTGTATTCCGGCGCCACGAAGACGAATGCGTCGGCGGCGTCGATCGCCTTCGACCAGGCCTTGGTGTGGTCGTTCTCATATTTGCCCAAGCGCGGATGATGCGGCTCGTCGAGCATCGGCAGCTTGAAGGCGGCAATGTCGGTCAGCACCGGCTCGAACTTGCCGTGCTCGCGCGCGAAGCCCTCGAGCCACTCGGCGAAGATCGGCCCGGCGCGGCCCGGCCGCGTGCTGCCGATGATGATGCTCAACTGGTTCTTCACGGGTGGCTCCTTCATTGACAGTATACATTGGTGACTAAAGCAAGCAGTCACCGTCAACAAGCGGCCATTGGTCGCGCCGTTCACATTCAGGCGAGGCGGTCCGTCCGCGGACTTGCCACTCGGCCACATGGACGCCCGCCTTGCCGGGCACTACATTTAGCCTGCCAGCGGAGCATGCCCATGGACACCAAGCCCGCCCCCTTCGTGCCGCCCGCGCCGAAGCCGCGCACCCAGCCGCCCTCGACGCTGGAGATGATGCGCATCGTCTACCGCAACCCGCTCGAGCTGTGGGGCGAGCATACCTACAACGAGCCCTGGATCTCGGTGACCGGCATCGGCGGGCCGCTGGTCATCGCCAACGATCCCGGCCTCATACGCCATGTGCTGATCGACAACGCCAGGAACTACAAGATGGCGACCGTGCGCCAGCTGATCCTGCGCCCGATCCTGCGCGACGGCCTGCTCACGGCCGAGGGCGAGGTGTGGAAGCGCTCGCGCAAGGCGATGGCGCCGATGTTCACGCCACGCCACATCTTCGGTTTCGCCGAGCCGATGCTGAAGCGCACGCTGGAATTCGTCACCCGCTACGAGGCCGGCGGCACGACCGACGTCGCTCGTGACATGACGATGCTCACCTATGACATCCTGGCCGAGACGCTGTTTTCCGGCGAGATCGCCGGGGAGCAGGGCAGCTTCGCCAAGGAAGTCGACCGCCTGTTCGAGACCATGGGCCGCGTCGATCCGCTCGACCTTTTGCGCGCGCCGGAATGGCTGCCGCGCTTCACCCGCATCCGCGGCCGCAAGACCATGGCCTATTTCCGCAACATCGTCGCCGGCACGGTGAAGATGCGCGAGGAGCGGCTGAGGCGCGACCCCGATAGCGTGCCGCAGGATTTCCTGACGCTGCTGTTGAGAGCCGAGGGACCGGATGGCCTGACGCGCTCGGAAGTCGAGGACAACATAATCACCTTCATCGGCGCCGGCCATGAGACGACGGCGCGGGCGCTGGGCTGGACGATCTATTGCCTCGCCGAAGCGCCCTGGGAGCGCGACAGGATCGAGCAGGAGATCGACGCGGTGCTGGCAAGAGAGCCTGATCCGACGAAATGGCTGGACGCCATGCCGCTCACCCGCGCCGCCTTCGAGGAGGCGCTCCGGCTCTATCCGCCGGCGCCCTCGATCAACCGCGAGCCGATCGAGCCGGAGACCTGGAACGGTCTCTATATTCCGAAATATGCCGCCGTGCTGGTGATGCCCTGGGTCGTGCATCGGCACCGCAAGCTGTGGGACCGGCCGGACGCCTTCATGCCGGAGCGTTTCCATCCCGAAAACCGCGACCGGATCGACCGCTTCCAGTATCTGCCTTTCGGCGCCGGGCCGCGCGTCTGCATCGGCGCCAGCTTCGCCATGCAGGAGGCGATCATCGCTTTAGCCATCCTGTTGTCGCGCTTCCGCTTCGACGTGACGGCCGAAACCCGGCCATGGCCGGTCCAGAAGCTGACCACGCAGCCGCAGGGCGGCCTGCCGATGCAGGTTTCCCGGCGGTCCTGACTGGCTGTTGGTTACCGGTCGGCTATCGGCCGGCGTTGCTGGAACTGGCCGGCGGCGCGGAAGCGCCAGAGGTAGCTCGGCAGGATCGTGGCGATCGCCTGCGGCTGGATGCCGAGGCCGCCGAGCGTCCTGTCCGCCTTGGCGGCGGCTTCGGAGACGACGTTGTGCGCGCGCAACTGCAGCACCTGGTCCTTGGTCAGCAGCGGATTGGGCAGCAGCTGAAGGATCGAGGCCTGGATGTTCGCCACCCACCACGGCACCGGCACCAGGAGCCGCCGGCGATCGATGACCGCGAGCATCTCTTCCATGCATTCCTTGAAGGTCAGGACCTGCGGACCGCCGAGCTCATAGATCTGGCCGCCCTTGACCTTGCCGTCTACCGAGCGCGCAATCGCCTCGGCGACGTCGCCGACATAGACCGGCTGGAATTTCGTCTGCCCGCCGCCGATCAGCGGCAGGACGGGCGAGAGGCGTGCCATGCCCGCGAAGCGGTTGAAGAAGCTGTCTTCCGGTCCGAAATTGATCGACGGCCGGAAGATGACGGCATCCGGGATCGTCTCGAACACCGCCTTCTCGCCGAGCGCCTTGGTGCGCGCGTAGTCGGAAGCCGAGTTCAAGTCGGCGCCGAGCGCCGAGATGTGGGTGAGGCTGGCGCCGACCGACCGCGCGGCCTCGGCGATGGCGCGCGCGCCGAAGTCGTGCACGGAGCCGAATTTCTGCCGGCCGGTCTCGTGCAGGATGGCGACCAGGTTGACGACGTGGTCGGCGCCCTGCACGGCGCGGTCGACCGACCAGCGCACGCGCACATTGGCCTGCACCGGCTGGATCTGACCGACATTGCCGAGCGGCTGCACATGGCCGGCAAGGTCCGGCCGCCGGCAGGCGACGCGGATGCGGTAGCCGCGCTTGGCGAGCGCGCGCACGACATGGCGGCCGACAAAGCCTGAGCCGCCGAAGACGACGACGAGCTTGGGGGTCTGCAGGATTTCGGTCATGGCTGGCTCCGGCGCGCTTTCCCGATAGTACTTGGTTACAGCGCCGCGCGGCCAATCGGACGCGTAAAGGACGCTGTAAGACTTTGATCTGGCCGTTTCATAGTCGGTTTCGCGCCAAAGGCAAAGGGCAGGCGAAGCCAATCTCGAGCTTGTTTCGGCCCAAACAGAAAACCCCGCCGAAGCGGGGTTTTCCGGGCAGTGGTCGCGCCGAAACAGGGACCAACGAGGCGGCCTGACCTGAGACGGTATCAAGGCGGCGTGAAGCATTCACGCCCGCCCCGGCCCTGGACGCCCGGCGCGGCGCCGCCAACCGCAAGCCGCGACCCAGCCACCCTCTGCGGCTTGCGATGTGGGGTGCCGATGATGGGTCGTCGCAGGGCGATAA